>CAZRWF010000011.1:0-55106 GCA_964603685.1 uncultured Chitinophagaceae bacterium | reverse complement strand
CTCTGCCATTGAGCTACCGCGGAATCAAAACATTGTGGACAATGTTTAAGGTTTGGCTCATCAATATAGCCAAAATCGTTCCGAATGTCAACGAATTCGTCCCGGTTCCGCACGGTAAGCGGAATTTGCTCATTTTCGCTTTTCTTGACTGCCCTGCACCATTTCGGTATATTCGTTACAGGAACGCACACAAAGCCACAAAAAAAATTATTGGAAAACGGTAAAATCGTAAAAGAAACTCACGGAACAATTCGTCTGTTATAGAGCATGTCGCTCGGCACTCCAGCCGGTTCGACAAATCAAAGGAAAAATCCATGGAAGGTAATTTCTCCAATCGCGTTCAAGATGTCATCCGCCTCAGCCGGGAAGAAGCGCTCCGTCTCGGTCACGATTATATCGGCACGGAACATCTTCTCCTCGGCATCATCCGTGAAGGGGAAGGGATCGCGGTGAAGATTCTCCGCAATCTGGGATGCGATCTCTATAAATTGAAGAAGTCGGTCGAAGATACCGTCCGCACCTCCGGCGGCACGCTCACCATCGGCAATATTCCGCTCACCAAACAGGCCGAGAAAGTCCTGAAGATCACCTATTTGGAAGCGAAACTCTACAAGTCCGACGTGATCGGCACCGAACACCTGCTCCTCTCCCTGCTGCGCGATGACGACAATATCGCCGCACAGATCATGCATCAGTTCGATGTCCATTACGACAAGGTTCGCGCGGAACTGGACAATATCATCAGCGGGAAACCCTCCTCCCCGCCGGCGGCAGGCGCCGCACCGGCCGAAAAGAAGCAGGAAAAATCGAAAACACCGGTGCTCGATAATTTCGGACGCGACCTGACGAAACTCGCTGCGGAATCGAAACTCGATCCGGTGGTCGGCCGCGAAAAAGAGATCGAACGCGTGGCACAGGTATTGTCCCGCCGGAAAAAGAACAATCCGGTCCTCATCGGAGAACCGGGCGTCGGCAAAACCGCCATCGCCGAAGGTCTCGCTTTGCGCATCATCAATAAAAAAGTCTCCCGCGTCCTCCACGACAAGCGGGTGGTGACGCTCGACCTTGCGGCACTGGTGGCCGGAACAAAATACCGCGGACAGTTCGAAGAGCGGATGAAAGCGGTGATGAATGAACTCGAAAAAGCGCGCGACGTGATCCTCTTCATCGACGAATTACACACCATCGTCGGCGCCGGCGGTGCGTCGGGATCGCTCGATGCGTCCAACATGTTCAAACCGGCATTGTCACGCGGCGAACTGCAGTGCATCGGCGCGACGACTTTGGATGAATACCGCCAGTTCATTGAAAAGGACGGCGCCCTCGACCGCCGGTTCCAGAAGATCATGGTCGATCCCGCCAGCGTAGAAGACACCATTCAGATCTTGTCCAACATTAAGGACAAGTACGAACAGCATCACGGCGTGCGGTACACGGACAAAGCAGTCGAATCAGCCGTAAAACTGAGCGACCGGTACATTACCGACCGCAACCTGCCGGACAAGGCGATCGACGTGCTGGACGAAGCGGGTGCGCGTGTTCACTTATCGAACATCGTCGTACCGCAGGAGATTCTGAAGCTGGAAGAAGAAATCGAAAAGATCAAGCTCTCCAAGAACAGCGTCGTCAAAAGCCAGAATTTTGAAGAAGCGGCGCGGCTGCGCGATCTGGAGAAAAAACTCCTGAGCGATCTCGAAATCGCCAAACGGGAATGGGAATTAAAATCGCAGGCGATGGTTTTTGATGTCACCGAAGATCACATGTCGGACGTCGTTGCGATGATGACGAGCATTCCGGTGAATAAAATCGCCGAAGGTGAGACGCAGAAACTGCTGAAAATGGATTCCGCGCTCAAATCCATCATTATCGGACAAAACGAAGCGATCGAAAAACTGACGAAAGCAATCCGCCGCACCCGCGCCGGATTGAAGGATCCAAAGCGTCCGATCGGTTCGTTCATCTTCCTCGGTCCCACCGGCGTCGGTAAAACCGAGCTGGCAAAATCGCTCGCGCGGTACCTGTTCGATTCCGAAGATTCGCTCATCCGCGTGGATATGAGCGAATACATGGAAAAATTCTCGGTCTCCCGCCTCGTCGGCGCCCCTCCGGGATATGTCGGCTACGAAGAAGGGGGACAATTGACCGAAAAAGTCCGCCGTAAGCCGTATTCCGTGGTGCTGCTCGATGAAATCGAAAAAGCGCATCCGGATGTCTTTAACATTTTGCTGCAGGTGTTGGACGACGGACAACTGACCGACTCGCTCGGACGGAAGGTCGATTTCAAGAACACGATCCTCATCATGACCTCCAACATCGGCGCCCGGGACATCAAGGCGAACAAAGGATTCGGATTCGGCGAAGAGGCGATCGGCGACAAATACAAACATATGAAAGAGACGATCGACGAGGCGGTAAAACGGGTCTTCAATCCCGAATTCCTCAACCGCATCGACGATACGATCGTCTTCCATCAGCTGACGAAGGAGGATATCACCAAAATCATCGACATCCAGGTGAAGGAACTTTTCAAACGGATGAGCACGATGAACATCTCCATCGAGCTGACAAAAACCGCGAAGGAATTCCTCGCGGAAAAAGGATACGACCAGCTCTACGGCGCCCGGCCGCTCCGGCGCGCGCTGCAGAAATATGTGGAAGATCCGGTGGCGGAAGAGATTCTCAAAGGGACCTTCGCCGAAGGGAGCATCATCAAAGTAAAACTGAACAAAAAGAAGGATGAACTCGTCTTCACCTCCGGCAAAGAATCGGACGACGGCGGCGAATCTCCCGAAGAGATGAAACACGAAGACGTCGCGTAATCAAGAAAATGTCGAACACCTCCGAAACAGAAAATCCCGATCAGCAATGATCGGGATTTTTTGCTTTAGATACTTTTGTGTTTTTGTGTTTTCGTGGTTACCCTTTTGTTGTTAACCGGTAGTATGCGATGAGATCGGTCGACACCGGCGTCCCGCCGCTCTGCCGGAGGAGCGTGGTGATCTGTCCCCGGTGATAACTGGAATGGTTCACGAGATGCTGCAGCGATTGCCACACCAGCTGCGAAACTTTTTCCCCTTTCAGATTGTGAAACACGAGAGTTTTGCCGAGTTCCGCATCCGTGAGTTTTGCGATATACTCCTTCCAGCCCGCTTCCACGGCACGCCACTTTTCTTTCACCGCGGCATAGGTCGGCAGATTTTCCTTCTTTAAAAAGATTCCCGGATCGGCTCCGTTCATCCTCTGCAGCCAGATATCTTCGGCGGCACAAAGGTGGACCAGGGTTCCGTGAATACTGCCGAAACTGTTTTTAAGATCGACATACAATTTTTCCTCCGGCAGCGTGTCGACCGCCTGCAACGTGCGTGCGTTCGCCCAGGAGTTGAAGTCGAAGAGAGTACTAAAATCGGAGGGCGTCATAGTTTTTCCCAATCTTCAATCGAAATGTTTGCTTGTTTCAATATCCTTTTGAGAAGTTCTCGTCCAATCTCCGACTGATGAGGATTGGGTAAGGTCACGGAATGATTTCCACGGATCATAAATTGATGTTTTCCGCCAGCAAATGGTCCGGTGTAATTTAATTTTTTTAGAAAATGGATAAGCTCGGATCGTTTCAGGGGTTTGATCGGGGGCATTATGCGACTTCTTTTACGTTGAGGTCGATTCCATCAATTGTGGGAAGGGGAAGATTTTTTGAAACTCGAAGTAAGATCCAATCTTCCAGGGTTTCCTCCAATTCTTTTCTGCACTCTTCGAGAGTTTTTGCATTTGCATATACCCCCTCACATTCTTTCACTTCACCGTAATAGGACCGATCATCCTCGAGGATCTCGTAATGCGCACGTTTCATCGCGGAATGAATATATTCGGTAAGCATGATCACTCTCTCCTTTCAACAAAAATACACCATTGCTTTTTGATGCGCAAGACGGACTGCTTTACGTCAAATTCTCTTTCACCTTTGCCAAAAACTTCAGCGCCTCCATCGGTGTCATGGCATTGATATCCAGTTTTTTGATCGCCTCGCGCAGTTCATCGTCCTTCATCTCGAACAAGGTGATCTGGGGCGTGGATTCATCCTTCATCACTTTCCGTTTCACTTTTCGCACGTCGGACGGGTCAGCCGGCTGCTCCCCGTGCGGCGTCAATTGCGACGCTTCAAGGTTTTCCAGAATCCGCTTGGCGCGGTCGGTGAGAGAGGAGGGTAATCCCGCCATCATCGCCACCTGTATGCCGTAGGAATGATCCGCCGTGCCGGGCGTAACGGTATGCAGAAAGACCACTTTGTCGCCGTACTCCTTCACATCCACTTTGTAGTTTTTGATGCGCGGATAGAGTGCGGCCAGTTCGTTCAGTTCGTGATAATGCGTGGCAAACAGCGTCCGCGCGCCGATTTGTTCGTGCAGATATTCGGTGAGCGCCCAGGCGATCGAAATGCCGTCGAACGTGCTCGTGCCGCGCCCGACTTCGTCCAGCAGAATCAGGCTCCGTTTGGTCGCCCGGTTGATGATGTTCGCCGCTTCATGCATCTCCACCAAAAACGTACTTTCGCCGCTGGTGATATTGTCGCTCGCGCCGACGCGGGTGAAGATATTGTCCGCCAGTCCGACAACCGCTTTTTTCGCCGGGACAAAACTGCCGATGTGCGCCAATAGTACGATCAGTCCCGCCTGCCGCAAATACGACGACTTTCCGCTCATGTTCGGACCGGTGATGATGAGAATTTGCTGCTCCTTTGTATCCAGCCGGACGGAATTCGGAATGTATTGCTCTCCGGCCGGCAGCAGCTGTTCGATCACCGGATGCCGTCCCTCCTCGATGATCAGTGTGTCCGAATCGTTCACGTCGGGCCGCACATATTTCTGCGACACCGCGACATCCGCCAGCGAGACCAGGCAGTCCAACACGGCAATCTGCTGGGCGTCGGATTGAATCACGCCGGCGAATTGCGAAGCGTATTGCCGCAGTTCCTGGAACAACCGCGTTTCGATCGCGAGGATCTTCTCCTCGGCATTCAGCACTTTATCCTCGTACTCCTTCAGCTCCGGCGTGATGTACCGCTCCGCATTCGTCATTGTCTGTTTGCGGATATAATCGTTCGGAATTTTGTCCTTGTGTGTGTTCGTAATCTCGATAAAATATCCGAATACATTGTTGAAGCCGATCTTCAACGAGGCAATCCCGGTCCGCTCCCGTTCTTTCACCTGCAGGCGGGCGATCCAGTCCTTTGCCGAAAACGATAACGTCCGCAGCTCGTCCAATTCCGGGTGGAATCCTTCCCGGATCACTCCCCCTTCGTCGAACTTTGCCGGCGGATCATCCGCAATCGCCCGCGCGATCGCATCGGTCAGTTCTTCCAACGGCTGAAGATGTGAATAAATCTCTTGCATCGTCCGGTCACCCTGAGCAAGCGAGTCGCTTTTTGTCGAGCGCGTCGAAGAGTCGCCTTTCGATGCGCTCAGGGTGACTTTTAACTTTGGAATACTCTGCAAAGTTCTTTTCAACGCCAACATCTCCCGGGGATTGGCGCGGCTGGTGGCGACCCGGGCGATCAGCCGTTCCATATCGCCGATCTCGGACAATTCTTCGCGCAATTCCCCGCGTACGGTGTTCCGATCAGCCAGCAGAGAGACGCCGTCGGCCCGCCATCGGATCTGATCGATTTTTTTCAGAGGGTTGTTCACCCATTTTTTCAGCAGCCGTCCCCCCATGGGTGTGTTGGTTTTATCCAGTACTGAAAAGAGGGTCCCGTCCAGCGACCCCCCGAGCGAGGAGGTGATCTCCAGATTCCGTTTTGTGGCGGGATCGAGAACGATCGTCTCCTCCACGGAATACGGTATGATTTTCTGGATATGCGCAAGGTTCGATTTTTGCGTTTCGTTCAGATAGTGCATCGTTGCGCCGGCGGCGATAATGCCGATGCTCATGCCGTCGATGCCGAACCCCTTCATCGTCTGTGTTTTGAAATGCCGCAGGAGTGTCTCGTTCCCGTAATCAAACTGGAACAACCAGTCGTCCAGCGGCGAAAAGATTCCGGTGTAGCGGGAACGAAGCAGTTCCTGGAACGCCTCCTTGTCCCTCTTTTGAACGATCAATTCTTTCGGTGCGACGGAGGCGAGCAGTTCGGCAAATTGCCGGAACGGAAATTCGGCAACGGAGAATTCGCCGGTGGAAATATCAACGAACGAAAAACCGATCCGGTCGTCCGCCGCGGCGATGGCAGAAGGAAGGGCAACGCAGGCGAGATAATTGTTTTGTTTTTGTTCCAGGATCTTGTCCGAAAAAGAGACCCCCGGCGTCACCACTTCGATCACATCTCGCTTGACGATCCCTTTCGCGAATTTCGGGTCTTCCAGCTGCTCGCACACGGCCACGCGTAATCCGGCCTTGAGCAGTTTCGGCAGATAGGTCTCCAGCGCATGATGCGGGAATCCCGCCAGCGGCGTTTCGCCGACATCGCCCGATTTTCCCCGACGGGTGAGCGTGATGCCGAGAACGCGCGAGGTGGTTTTCGCATCCTCATCGAACGTCTCATAAAAATCCCCCATCCGGAACAACAGCACCGTATCGGGATATTTCGCCTTGATCGAGGCGTATTGTTTCATGAGCGGGGTGGACATGGTCGCGATCGCCGGATTGTCGATAACAGACAGCGGACTTCCGGTCAGCGCACTGAGAGAAGTCCGACAGAGAATGAAAAACCCCGTTGTCATCAGAGCATCGGGGTTTTTATGAACGGTGCAAAGTAAAAAAAAAATTGGGGGGAAACAAGGAATTGCCGCCGCGGAGGCGCCGCAACACTTTCCGTCCGCTACGGACGAACAATCTTGTGACGGGAGGGGGTGACGGTCATTTCGTATTCAATCAACCGGGAATACTCCTCATCGTTCGTCGAACGATCGTAGATGTTCTTATTACCGTAAAAGATCACCTGTATGGTCGTATCATTCGGTCCGCGGTGCAGAATAAAACGACCGAGCGGCGAACGTCCGGAAAATCCGAGGTCTTCGAGAACGATCGTTCGTCCGTTTTTTTCGAATCGTCCTTCTCCGCCCCCCAGCCGTTCCGGCAGGTAAAAGTGTTGGCGCGCGGCAAACGCGATCTCCGCCAAACGGTGCATCACATCTTCCCGGTACCGGTTCACGGCATTATCCTGCCGGATGGTCGAAAACAATGTGCGTGAAACAAGAAAACCGGACGTTACCAAAGAAACGGTCAGCAGTATGAGAACGGCAGTGACGATTGATGCCGTTCGGAGCAGTCGCGAGACCGGGGTTCCGGCCACCGCACGTGAATGAATCATTTTCCGCATAGTCAGATATCCGGCCGGAAGAAGCACAAACACAACGAGAAGAGAAACAAAAACCGAACCATACATGGTCCAGTCCAACATTTCCGGTGCGTTGCCGCTGAATTCCGCGATTCCGTTCTTTACCGTCACTCCGCCAGCGATGACCGGTGCCATCACATATTTCGGCAGAATCATCAGTTCCGAAAAGATCCGCAGCGACGGCAGCAGATCGAACGCTTTGGCGAGCGCGAACAACAGAAGCAGGACCGATGCGGCAAAAAATTTGAACTGCCATGTGGCGAAGATTGACCGGGTCTGCCGGTCAGTTGATCCGTTCATACGTCACTCCTTTTGCCGACAGTGCGGCGCGGTATTCCAATTTTCCGAGATGTCCTGTTGCGTTGACAAACTGCGGCATTCTCCCCCGTGCAAGGGTATCCACGACGGTCAAGCGGACAAGCGAATCACCTTCCAACGTGACAAACGTGGCCGCATCAAAATTGTTCATATAAGGGTCGGCGTTTTTGTATTGATTAAAAGTGCCGGCGGCAATTTGTTTTCCATACATGGATAAAAAACTCTCCGTGATCGGCACTCTTCCGCCGTCGGGGCGTTGATGATGTTTCTGCAACACCGGAATCAGTACGTCGTACGTTTTGTCGGTCAGCAATATCCCTTCGCCGATATAGGTGCGGATCAATTGAAGCGTCTCATACTGATAGGTTGTCATCCGGTGGAAGTGCGCCGTATACAATCCGTACACCGTCACAAACACCACCGCCATACCGGCGATGAGGTATCGTTCCGGTACGGAGGGAATTGTTTTGAGCGAAAAGAAAACGAGCGCCAACAAAAAAAACGCGCCGCCGGCCGATCCGCCGGCAACCGCACCCCAGAGATCCGTGGGATGATACCAAACGGCCATGGGAATTCCGATACTCAGGATCCCCGCTCCGCACCACCAAAAAAATTTCATCGTTGCTCCTTTTTCGAATGATTATCGAATGTTCGTGTGGGCATCGCCGGACAGTCCTCTCTCATACACCGTGCGGACGTATTGCCGGCTCATTTCCTGTTCTTGCACCTTCCCCATCCCGTAAATGAATACCGTCATCAGAATCACCAGCCCGAGCGAGAATAATGCCGACGATGCCTTAACGGTGAAAGTAGTGTTGACCATCGGCGGTGTTTCCGCGCCGAGGGTGAGCGTCCGAATGATGCGATCGGCCGCATCGGGGGCGGCAGCGGGCGGCATCCGCAGCGCCGTCTCATGGATCACTTTTACATGGAGAAAAAAATTCCGGCAATCGGCGCATTCCGAAAGATGGCGAAACAGCGCCGGCAGATGTTCGGCGGAGAGCGCACCGTCCGTCAACAGGCTCAATTGTTCTTTGTGTGTTTGGCAGTTCATGATGTGGCATCCTTCATGTACGGTGAGAGCATGGTTATCAACGCGGCGCGCGCTTTGAACAGTTTGGATTTGACGGCGCTCACGGTCGTCCCGGTGGCTTGTGCGATCTGATCGTAACGTAAACCTTCCGTTGTACGCAACAGATAGATCTCGCGATATGCCGGCTTCAGTGTACCGATCGCCATACCGACAGTGGTCATCAATTCGTTCTGCAGTGTGATCTCCAGCGGATCCGGGGAATTGTACACCGGATCGTCGTCGTCGAACGTTTCCATCGGAACAATCTTTTTTCTCCGAAGCACCATCAAAATTTCATTCCGGGCGACGGCGAACATCCACGCACGGAACGATCCCCCTTTCTCCAATGATCCGATCGAAGAGATTATTTTCATAAACGTGTCTTGCATAGCATCGGCAGCCAATTCCGGGTCGCGCAACATTCGCAGGCAGAATGAATACAGGGAGTTTTTGTGTCGGGAGAAGAGCACCCCGCCGGCCGGCATGTGGCCGTTGCGGAAGAGCACGACTAATTCTTCGTCTGACATTTCCTGCGTATTCATTTAATCCCTGTGTGGTGGCGTTTGTAATGAAGATGCACAAGGTGTGGAAAAGTTGCCACTCCCCTCCATTGCCTTTCCCCCCCATTCTCTCTATATTTCCGCCGTCCTTTCTTCATTTTTTTGACCGGAGCTCATATGAAAACCCTATCGATCTTCGTTCTTCTTGCATTGACCGCCGCGTCGCTCGACGCTCAACTGAAAAAACGGGTCGCCGTCTCCACTTTTGAAGACCGTTCCGGAGCGGGATACAATCATTTAGGCGCCGGGGTGGCGGATATGCTCGTCTCCGCGCTGGTGAAATCGGGAAAGTTTGTGGTGATCGAACGCGCGGAACTGGAAAAGGTCCTCAACGAACAAAAACTGGGCGAAAGCGGCCTTGTCACGCCCGAGTCGGCGCCAAAACTCGGTAAACTGCTCGGCGCGGAGCTTTTTGTCGTGGGGAGCGTCTCCGAATTCGGAACCAAAGAGAGCAATATCGGCGGCAGCGTTCCGCTGTTCGGCGCAGCGTTAAAGACGAAAACCGCCCGCGCGGTCGTTGACGTGCGTCTGGTCAACACCACCACCGGAGAAATTATCGCCGCGGAGACGAAAGAAGGAAGCGAGTCCACCACCGGCGTCGCGGTGAATTATGAAGGGATCGATTTCAATAATATGGACAGCTGGGACGATACGGACGCGGGAAAAGCAACGCGGAAAGCGGTGAACGGCGTCGTGGAACTCGTCACGGCGAACATGTCCAAAATTCCGTGGATGGGCAAAGTCCTGAAAGTGAATGCAGACGGAACATTACTGATGAAACCCGGTTCCGAAGGGAACGTAACACCCGGGATGGAATTTGACGTGTTCCGTATCGGCGAAGAGGTGATCGATCCGGACACGGGCCTCTCGCTCGGCGCCGAAGAATCAAAGGTCGGCCGCATCAAGGTGACGGAGGATGCATTAAAGGGAAAAGCGGCGAAAGCGAAAATCGTGGAGGGTAAAGAGATCCAGAACAACGACGTCATTCGTGAACCAAAATAGGAGCAATCGATAATGACGAATTGATAATGCATAATGCAAAACATTTGATATTCATCTTACAGAACATTATCCATTATACATTCTCGATTATCAATTATTTATGAGTGACATCATCCTCCGCACCTCCAATCTCGGCAAACAATACAAAAATCGCTGGGCAGCCAAAGAGATCAACCTTGAAGTCCGCCGCGGCGACGTGTTCGGCTTTCTCGGACCGAACGGCGCCGGAAAAAGCACCTCCATCCGGATGATCCTCTCCCTCATCAGGCCCACCACCGGAACGGTGGAATTGTTCGGCCACGATCTCTTTACACAGCGGGAATCGGCACTGCAGAACGTTGCCGGCATCGTGGAAAAGCCCGATTTTTATCTATACCTCTCTGCCTACCGCAATATGCAAATCGCCGGCGCGCTGACGCTCGGACGGACCCCCGATAATAAAAAGATCATGGATACATTGGAGATCGTGGGACTGGCAGAACGTGCGCTCGATAAGGTAAAGACCTTTTCGCATGGAATGAAACAGCGTCTCGGCATTGCTCAAGCGTTGTTGTGCGATCCGCAGCTGATCATGTTGGACGAACCGACGAACGGACTGGATCCGCAAGGGATGTAGGAAGTGCGGGAATTGATCCAGGGGCTCACCCGCGACCGCGGCATCACGGTTTTCCTCTCTTCCCATCTGCTGAACGAAGTGGAACAAGTGGCCACCCGCATGGCGATTATCAACAAAGGGACGATGATCGTGCAGGGAAGCGTTCACGATTTGTTGAAGGCAAACGCAAACAAAGTGTTGTTTTCCGTGGAACCGAAGAAAAAATCGCTCGGCCTGCTGAAAAAAATGAAGTCGGTGGCGGAACCGGTGGAAACGGACGAAGGAATCGTCGCAAAGGTCGGGCAGAAAGATATCCCGGGCGTCATCGCCGAACTGGTGAAAGCGAAATGTAAAGTATATTCCGTGCAACCCAAACACAGTCTGGAGGAATATTTCCTCTCGATCACCGGGAATAGCACTCCGGAATGACATCACCCCGGCAAAAATTGTGACCGTCAATTCTAAATATTGCTCCTTACACATGTATCCTGAATCCTGTATCCTGAATACTGTATCCTGTATCCTGTATCCTGTATCTTGTATCCTGATCCCTGTATCCTGACCCATTAACAACATCCGGCATCTAGCATCCAACATCGCGGCACATCTATGATCAACCTCATCTACTGGGAACTCTTTAAAACCTACTCCAAATGGAGAACGTACATCGGCTTCATCGCCGTCGGTGTGTTGATCCCCGTGATTATGTGGATCATGTGGATCGAAGGGGGACAATTCGTGCAGTATCAGCTCCGCACGCTGCAATCTGAATTTTTGATCACCGGCAATCTGTTTAACGGTTGGGTGGTGGCACAGGTGATCATGAACGGACTCTGGGTACACGTGCCGGCGCTGATCGCCCTGGTCGCCGGCGACCAGCTTTCCGGAGAGGCAACGGCGGGAACTTTCCGGCTCACCTTGATCCGGCCGGTGTCGCGGACGAAAATGCTTAATGCGAAATATGCCGCCACGCTGATCTATACCGCATCGCTCGTCGTCGTGATCGCCCTGCTTTCCCTCGGGCTCGGCGCGTGGATCTTCGGCAGCGGCGATTTGATCGCGCTGGACAAGGAAGGGATCGTCATTTTGGCGGAGGGGAATCTCGCGGTGCACTTTCTGTTCGCGTACACGCTCGCCATCTGGTCCATGTTCGTCGTCGCATCGCTTGCCTTTTTTATCTCCTCCCTGGTGGAGAACGCCATCGGGCCGATCATCATCACCATGACGATCATCGCCATTTTTTATGTGATCACCTTCCTCCCCGTGGAATCGGTGGAAGAGATCAAACCGTGGCTTTTTACCACGCACATGAACGTGTGGCAGCAGGCGCTGCGCGATCCGTTCGATTGGGAACAAATCCGGAATTCCGTCCTCATCCTCGGCGCATACAGCGCCGGATTCTGGCTGATTACGTTGTTCCTGTTCCGGCGAAAAGATATATTATCGTAATATCGTAATCATCATTGCGGCAATTTTGACAGGAGCCTTATGAATATCTCCAAAACGATTTCAGAAATGAAAACGGGATTTCTCCCCACATTCTGGATCGCCAACACGCTGGAACTGTTCGAGCGGTTCGCCTTTTACGGCTCCAAAGCGGTTCTCACCGTTTATCTCGCCAACCGGGTGGGACTCGGCGTTCAGGCAGCCGGCACGTTGGCGGGATTGTTTTCCGGCTTGCTCTATTCGTTGCCGATCATTGCCGGCGTGTTTGTGGACCGGTACGGATTTAAGCGGACTCTTTCCGCCTGTTTTGCGTTTTTTACGATCGGATATTTTTTGATCGGACTGGCAGGATTGGAATTCGGTCAGGCCATCGTCGCCTCGGTGGGCAAAACTCCCTATGTGGTCACTGTGTTGATCCTCACGGCAATCGGCGGATCGCTCATCAAACCGTGTATTGTCGGAACGGTGGCCAAAACGTCCAGTGAAAACGTTCAATCCCTGGGTTATTCCATCTATTACACGCTCGTCAATATCGGCGGTGCCATCGGCCCGATCCTGGCGTTGCAGGTGCGGGAAGGACTGGGAATCGAATATGTCCTGATCATGTCCTCCGCAACATCCTTCCTTCTCCTCATCGGCACGCTGATCTTTTATAAAGAGCCGCCGAAATCGGCAAATGAAAAACCGCAATCCTCCCTCGGCAAAGTGTTCCGCGACATGCTGACGGTGTTCGCCAACGGGAAGTTTATGCTGTTCCTCGTCATCTTCTCCGGATTTTGGATCATGTTCTGGCAGATCTTTTATTCGTTCCCGTTTTATATCACGGAAGTGCTGAAGTTTCCTCAATTCGAGATTCTGGAAACGGTTGACGCGTGGACGATCATCCTCGTCAGCGTACCGATTACGGCGATGGTAAAAAAATGGAGCGCCATTACCGCCATGTCGCTCGGATTCGCCGTCGCCAGCTTTTCGTGGATCGTCATGGCGGTCTCCCCGACCATTCCGGCCGCCGTTTTTGCCATGGTGCTTTTTGCCATCGGTGAAGCAACACAAGCGCCCCGGTTCTATGAATATGTCGCCAATCTCGCGCCGAAAGAACAAGTGGGCACGTATATGGGATTCGCCTTTCTGCCGGTGGCGATCGGTTCGTTCGTGGCCGGTCCCCTCTCCGGCTGGCTGGTGGAAACCTATTTACAGCAGACAATGAATCCAACGATGATGTGGATCATTCTCTCATCGATCGGTTTCGGATCGACCGCGCTGATGATCCTCTACAACATTTTTATTGTGAAACGACCATGAATACAATAACTTCGACAACACGGCTGACCGGCACACGCCCGCCGTTTCTTTTTACCTTTGTTGCCATCGCTGCAATTTTTGTTCTGACGGCCGGCGCGCTGCAGGCACAACCGATGACGGCGGCAAAGGTTCTGCAGAACGTGAAGGCGAACTTCGATGCCGTGAAAGATTATTCGGTGAATCTCACCGGTGCGGTGAAGATGGAGCGGTTGAAGGTGCCGCAGATGTCGGTAAAACTTTATTTCAAACAACCGAACAAATTTAAAACCGAATCGAAGGGAACTTCCTTTATCCCCCGGAACATTCTGGATATCAATCCGAGCGACCTGCTGAACAAGTTCGACGCGTCGCTGATGGGAACGGACACGCTCGACGGCGTACTGCACTATCAGATACGGCTCGTCACCAAACCGGAGAAGAAAAAACAGGTCCGGGAAAGTTTCATCTGGGTGAACGCGGTGTTGTGGACGATCAGCCGGCTGGAGGCGTTCCCGAGCGAAGGGCGGAAGATCGAAGTGGTGATCGAAAGCGGGAAGGTTGAGGAAAAATACATTCTTCCGATGAAAATCACCGCGTCGTTCGATTTCGAGATGAATCCCGACTCACTGGCGGAGCGGATCTATTCCCCGCAGCGGGTTCCCCGGAAAGGATCGGCGGAATTGATCTATTCGGATTATAAAATTAATACCGGATTAAGCGACGAGTTTTTTGAACAAAAGAAAAAAGAGTGACGATCGTTCCGACCGCCGTTGACAAGCCGCCTTGCGCGGCTTTTTTTATTGCGGGCGATCGTTCGTGACCGGGGCGGAATGTCCGTTCTTCCGCTCTTCCATCATCGTCACGAACTTCGAAAAGAGGTAATCGCTGTCATGCGGACCGGGAGAGGCTTCGGGATGGTATTGCACGCAAAAAACCGGATGGTGTTTGTGTTCGAATCCTTCCACCGTCTGGTCGTTCAGATTCACGTGGGTCAACTCCACTTGCGAGGGATCCATCGTTTTCCAATCCACCGCAAATCCGTGGTTCTGTGAAGTGATTTCAATGACGTTTGTCTTCAGGTTTTTGACGGGATGATTCCCGCCGCGGTGGCCGAACTTCAATTTGTATGTTTTGCCGCCGAGCGCCAATCCGAGCAGCTGATGCCCGAGACAGATGCCGAAGATCGGTTTTTTTCCGATCAGTTTTTTGATGGTGAGAATCGCATATTTCACCGCGTCGGGATCGCCGGGGCCGTTGGAGAGAAAGATGCCGTCGGGATTTTTCGCCAGGATTTCCTCCGCAGAAGTGCCGGCGGGAACGACGGTAAGATCGCAGCCGTACGCGGCGAGACGGCGGAGGATATTCTGTTTTACGCCGTAATCAAGAACGACCACGGAATGACGTTTGCTGACGGATGTTCCCCCTTTGGCGGTGAGGGCGTAGTTCGTCGTGTCCACTTCGTTCCACCGGTATTCTTTCGGCGTCGTCACCACCTTGGCAAGGTCCCGTCCGTTCATGTCGGGAGAGGATTTTGCTTTGGCGACGAGCGACCGATCGTCCTGGTCGACGGTCGAGATCACCCCCCGCATCGCCCCTTCCGTCCGCAAAATTTTCGTCAGCATCCGCGTATCGATCCCCTGAATCGCCACGATGTTGTTCTTCTTCAGCCAATCCCCGAGCGATGAATGGGCGCGCCAGTTGCTGTGAAAATCGAAATATTCCTTCACGATAAATCCGCTCACCTGCGGTTTTACCGATTCCACATCGTCCGGATTAACGCCGTAATTGCCGATGAGCGGATAGGTCATGGTGACGATCTGTCCGGCATAAGAAGGATCGGTGAGGATCTCCTGATAACCGGTGATGCTCGTGTTGAAGCAGACTTCGCCGGCCGTCTCTCCTTCGGCGCCGAAATGTTCTCCGGTAAAGACCGTGCCGTTCTCTAATGCAAGTTTTGCGATCATTCGTGTACTGCGGGTCACGCGGTGTGACGTTGGTGAAGTGTCGTTGGAATATCCGGAACAAAAATACAAAAATGTATTGATTACCGAAAGACAATTTTGTTAATTACCTGCGGTCATAGAGGAGCGGTGCACACAAGTACATACGCCGAGGGTGATCGGCCCGAGGACGCGTATCGAAAAGGTTCGCTGGTAGCACCGCCGAGACGAAAGAATGCGATCCCGTTCTTTCGTCGGGCTGCAAGAATACGGCTTGCAGACTGTTGTTCCGGAATTCTGCCGGAACAAAGCGCTATTGACGAACTGCCCGAAAGTCCGCGCCGATGACGGCGGGGTTCTTCTCATTCGAACGCAGGGAGTCCAATCGTGCTCCTCTGCGTTTTTTCATTTTATGGCGGGAACGCGAACATTCCCGGCCAGAAACAGGAATGACGATGAACATCGCTTTAATCGGATACGGCAAAATGGGCCGTGCGATCGACAGCATCGCGCAGCAGCGCGGACATTCGATCGTTTTTCGCAGTACTTCCTCTTCTCCGCTCACTCCGGCCTTATTATCGGAGCTTTCACCAACGTCCATCGACTGCTGTATCGATTTTTCCGTTCCCGGGGCCGTCCGGTCCACCATCGAAACATGTTCGTCCGCCGGTGTCCCGTTGGTTGTCGGAACCACCGGCTGGCACAACGATCGGCAGGAACTGATCGATGTGGTAAAACAACGGAACGGAACACTCGTTTACGGCTCTAATTTTTCCGTCGGCGCTCAAATGTTTTTTCGCATCGTTCGCCGCGCGGCGCGGCTAATGAACGCCTTTCCGCGGTACGATGCGGCGGTCCACGAGGTGCATCATGCGCAGAAAAAAGACCTCCCCAGCGGAACGGCGTTGACCCTCGGAACGATCCTCTGTTCCACCCTCGCCCGGAAAAACGCGATCCGCGATCCCGCATCTTCCGAGCCCATCGCACCGCATGAGATCGGCATTACCGGCAGCCGGATCGGAACGGTCGCCGGCACGCATTCCGTGCTGTTCCATTCCGAGGCGGACGAGATCGAACTGATCCACCGCGCCCATAACCGCTCCGGATTCGCCGAAGGGGCCATACTTGCCGCGGAGTTGACACAGGAGTTTTCCGGTGTGTTTTCGTTTGAAGAACTGGTGTTTGAAAAATCACTGACCCATCATTAACAGAGGAGTTTTATGTCATCATCATTTTTGTTTCGCGGCGCCGCCACCGCACTGGTGACGCCGATGCGGCCGGACGGGGAGGTCGATGTCGACGCGTTGCGACGCCTGGTGGAATTTCAAATCACCGGCGGAATTTTTGCACTCGTCCCGTGCGGGACCACGGGCGAAAGTGCTACCCTTTCCCATCCGGAACATCACCACGTGATGGATATCGTGACGCAACAAACGGCCGGACGGGTGCCGATCATCGTCGGAGCAGGAAGTAATTCCACGCGCGAAGCGATTTCGTTGACGCGTCATGCGCGAGCCATCGGCGCCTCTGCCGTTCTTTCCGTTGCTCCGTATTATAATAAACCGACACAGCAGGGATTTTTTGAACACTATAAAGCGATCGCGGAGTCGGTCGATATTCCGGTATTCGTGTACAATGTACCGGGAAGGACCGGCTCCAACATCAATGCCGAAACAACGCTGCGCCTGGCAGAACTCCCCGGTATCGCCGGCATTAAAGAGGCATCGGGAAATATCCCGCAGGTGATGGAAATTCTCCGTCATCGTCCGGAACGATTTTCTCTCCTTTCCGGCGACGATGCGTTGACGCTGCCGATGATGGCGCTCGGAGCCGACGGTGCGATCTCCGTTGTGGCCAACGAAGTACCGACCGAATTCGCATTGATGGTGCGGTTGTGTCTCGCCGGAGATTTTCCGGCAGCACGGATTATTCACGAACGGTTGTTGGACTTGATGAACGCCAATTTTATCGAATCCAATCCGATCCCGGTGAAATCGGCCCTCTCCATGATGGGGATGATCCACGAATCATACCGGCTCCCATTGACTCCCATGTCTCTGGAGCATAAATTCCACTTGCGAAGGATCATGGAAGAACTTTCATTGGTGGAACACTCCTCATGAATCGTACGCTGCAAGAACTGCCGCTGCTGGTGGAACGGGAATACGATCGTCCGACCAAAAAAGGAGCGGCCGTATTTCGCCGTTTTATTTCCCTGTTGAACCGGGGTACGGTCCGCGCCGTGGAGAAAATCGACGGACGCTGGAGAGTGAATGAATGGGTGAAAAAAGGGATCGTGCTCGGATTCCGGCTCGGAACACTGCGGCAAATCGGCTCGGCGAACCCTTTTCCCTACTTCGACAAACACACCTTTCCGCTGAAATCGATCTCCCGGCGCGACGGGATCCGCATCGTCCCGGGCGGCACCTCCGTCCGCACCGGTGCATATCTGGCGCCGGGAGTGATCATCATGCCGCCGGCATATGTAAATGTGGGTGCGTATGTTTCCGCGGGAACAATGATCGATTCCCATGCTCTGGTCGGGTCGTGCGCTTTCATCGGGGAACGGATCCACCTCAGCGCCGCGGCGCAGATCGGCGGCGTGCTGGAACCGATCGGCGCGCTTCCGGTGATCGTGGAAGAGGAGGTGATGATCGGCGGGAATTGCGGGATTTATGAAGGAACGCAGATCCGGCGGCGGGCGGTAATCGGCAGCGGGGTCATCCTGAATCGTTCCACACCCGTTTACGATCTGGTCAACAAAACGGTCATCACTTCCGCACCGGATGGAGCGCTCATCATCCCGGAAAACGCCGTAGTCGTCGCCGGGAGCCGGCCGCTCTCCGCGCCGTTCGCGAAAGAGCACGGACTCTCCGTGTATACTCCCCTCATCGTCAAATACCGCGATGAAAAGACCGATGCAAAGACCGCACTGGAGGAGAGTCTCCGGTGATCTCTTTGGAGGCGGTCAATATTTTTGTATTTTTGTCCACCAACCACTGATCGGAAAAACATCCTATGATGACGATTCTTCTTCTCGCTGCCTCGAACATTTTTATGACCGTCGCATGGTACGGCCATCTGAAGTTCAAGGATGTCACATTGTGGAAGGTCGTTCTCATCAGCTGGGGGATCGCCTTTTTCGAATATTGCCTGATGGTGCCCGCGAACCGGATTGGTCACGGACAATTCACGGCGGCAGAATTAAAATCCATTCAGGAGATCATCACGTTGGTGATCTTTGCCGTCTTTTCCGTTGTCTATTTGAAGGAAGACTTCCGGTGGAATTATCTTGTCGGATTCGCCCTGATCGCCGCCGCCGCTTTTTTTATCTTCAAAAAATGGTGACCGAATGACCTCCCCCGCGATCCGTTCTCTTCCCTATTTTATTTCGTATTCCGTGCCGGCGATGGTGTTGTTTGGATTGTGGTCCGGCGGCTGGTGGACCTTTACGCCGCTGGTGGTGTTGTTTGCGGTTGTTCCGCTCGTGGAACTGATCCTTCCCGCCGACGGAACGAATCCCTCCGCGGAAGAAGAGAATGAATGGAAAGAGTATCCGTTGTTTTCCGTACTTTTGTGGGGACACGTGGTGATGCAGTACGTCGTTCTTTATCACTTCTTGTACTTTTTTGATACACCGCGAACGATCGTCGAAACAACCGGCGCCGTGATTGCCGCGGGATTGATGTTCGGCGCCATCGGCATTACCGTTGCCCATGAACTGATCCACCGGCGTTCACCGTTCGAACAATTTCTCGGGAAACTTCTTCTGTACGGTACAAACTATCTCCATTTTTTCATCGAACATATCCGCGGTCATCATAAAACCGTCGGAACGGCCGAAGATCCGGTTTCGGCGGCAATCGGCGAATCGTTCTATCGTATTTGGTTCCGCGCGGTGTTCGGTTCGTACGTGAATGCGTGGAGACTGGAACAACAGCGGTTGACAAAATCCGGCATCCCCGTTCTATCGCCGCACAATCAAATGGTCCGATACACGCTCGTGACGGTGCTGTTGAATGCCGCGGTGATTGTTCTGTTCGGCGGGCAGACTTTTGTCTATTTTCTGCTGGCGTCCGCACTCGGATTCTCATTGTTGGAGATGGTCAACTATATCGAACATTACGGACTGACGCGGCGGCGGCGCGGGGATGGAACTTACGAAAAAGTCGATGTCCATCATTCGTGGAGCTCCAACAATACGCTCAGCCGCTGGTTCCTGTTTGAACTGACACGCCATTCGGACCATCATTTAAATGCTTCGAAAAAATATCAGATTCTTCAACACATCGATCCCAGTCCGCAACATCCCACCGGCTACCCGGGAATGATCTTTCTTGCCTTGATACCCCCACTCTGGTTTTCCATGATGGATCCCAAAGCAAAAAAGGCGATGAATATCGAATAACGGCCCCCGCCGACCGAACCTTCCCTTCCGTTCACCGAAAATCACAGGAACTTCAACAGAACCACAACTATTTTGTGTGTAGTTCTTTGAGAAATTTCGCGATTTTACCGCTGTTTGTTAAAATTCATTAATGAATTTGAAAATAGAATGAAACTATCGTATTTTGGAAACCGTAGAAACCAAACCGGTTTCCTACAATATGAAAAGAGTTCATTCGTCAAACAATGCAGAATACCTGCATTTTTTTAGGGAACAACGGAAACCAGAAAAACGTTGACGGTTTCCAAGAACAATAAGACAGGAGACATTTGTGTCCGATTTAGAATTGAAAACCAGAATCCTCGATGCCGCGCGGGAAAATTTTTTCGCCAACGGTTTCAGCAAAATTACGATGGAAGAATTCGCGCAAAGCATGGGGATGAGCAAAAAGACGATTTATAAATTTTTCCCGAGCAAGGACGACATCGTCCGGGAGATCACGCGGGAAAAAATGCACGCCATCCATCATCAATGCGAATGTTACCGCACGGACCAGTCGATCGAATTCATCGAACGGATCAAAGCCACGATCAACTTCATCACCAGCGAGATGCAAAAGATGAAACCGCAGTTCTACCTGGACGTGCAGCGGACGCTTCCCGATTTGTGGAAAGAGGTGGACACGTTCCGGAATGACAAGATCCTGAAAGATTTCGGAATGATGGTGAAACAGGGGGTCGATCTCGGCATTTTCCGGAAGGATGTCAACGTGGAGGTGTTCGTGCTGATGTACGCCAGCGCCATGCGGAATATTATCAATCCGGAAGTGTTGTCGCATCTCCCGATTAATCTCAGCCAGGCGTATCAGGCCGCCGTGACGGTCTTCTTTGAAGGAATGATGACCGAAGAGGGCCGAAACAAATACCGATCACAATTGACCGAACAACCGAAAGAAGAGGTGACAGCATCATGAAACAAACACTCCTTTTGATCACGATCGTATTCTCCGCCGTCGTTACGGCGCAAACCCAGCGTTCCCTCACCGTCGAAGAGGCGGTGCAGACCGGTCTCGAGAACAGTAAAATGTTGAAAGCGTCGCAGTTTAAAGTGGTCGCGGCGGAAGCAAAAACCGGCGAAGTTTCCGCCTCCGGTTTGCCGTCATTGAAATTGAACGCGGCGTACACGCGCCTGAGTGATGTTCCGGCGTCAGCCATCACCACACCATTCGGTACGTTTGAAATTTCCCCGACGGTGTTGAACAATTACACGCTGCGCGCAACGGTGCAGCAGCCCCTCTTCACCGGTAATAAGATCTCCAGCGCGGAAGAGATGGCGGATCAATCCTATGAAGCGACCAAGCAGGATTTCAGCAAAGACCGGTCGGACCTGGTCTACAACATTAAACAGGCATATTGGAATCTCTACCGGGCCAACGAATTCAAAAAAGTGGTGGATGAGAATGTGGCACAGATCCGCGCTCATGCGGTCGATGCGGAGAATATGATGAAACAGGGGCTGCTGACGAACAACGATCTGCTGAAAGTGCAGGTGCAGCTCTCCGATGCGCTCGTACGTCAGATTGACGCCAAAAATAACGTGACCCTCTCGATGATCGCATTGAACAACACGCTCGGATTACCGTTGACGACGGAAATTACAGTCACCTCCCCGCTGCAACTCTCCGCGCCGGTATCGACGGACATCCCCTCGCTGGTGAAAAAGGCGATCGACAACCGCCCGGAAGTGCTCGGCATGAACGCCCGG
This sequence comes from uncultured Chitinophagaceae bacterium, assembly GCA_964603685.1. Lineage (GTDB taxonomy): Bacteria > Bacteroidota > Ignavibacteria > UBA10030 > UBA8401 > UBA8401. The sequence continues at coordinate 33,414 of CAZRWF010000011.1, read as the reverse complement.
TTGAAAGCCAGCGAAGCAAATCTCTCGTTCGCGCGATCGGGTTGGTATCCGCAGATTTTCCTGGTGGGAAACTACAATTATCTCCGTCCGAATCAACGCATTTTCCCGACGAAAGATGAATTTACCGGAACGTGGGACCTGAGCATCTCATTGTCCTATGACCTGTGGAACTGGAACACCTCCGGCAGCCAATCCACACAGGCGGAGGCGGTTCTCTCTCAGACCGAACACACTCTCTCCCAATTGAAAGACGGCATCACTTTGGAAGTGACGCAAAGTTATTTGACGCTGAATCAGGCAAAAGAACGTTCCGATGTTGCCCGACAAGGGGTGGCACAGGCGGAAGAGAATTACCGCGTGACCAACGAACGGTACAAAAAAGGACTCAACGTCAACTCCGATCTGCTGGACGCGGAAGTGGCGCTGTTGCAGGCAAAATTGAATTATACGCAATCGCTGGTCGATTTCGAGCTCGCGTCGGCGCGTCTCGCAAAATCGATCGGCGAATAACCGTAACGCTTTTCCATCACTACTCAACCAAGGAAACGAACAATGACAAAATACAGGATATTATCGATCGCCATCGTCGTCCTGGGCGTATCGCTCGGATTTATGATGAACTCACAGCAACAAAAAGAGGACCCGTCCGCTCAAACAAGCGGTATCGCTACGGCGTATTCCGTTTCGGTGGTAACGGCAAGCCGGCAGTCGCTGGATGATCAGTTTTCGCTCATCGGGACGATTGCCGCCAATAACGACGTGGTGATCCTCTCCGAAACGCAGGGACGGGTTGTGAAAGTCAACGCCGAAGTCGGCGATTTTAAACCGGCCGGTTCCGTTCTGGTGGAAGTGGACTCCGAGTTGAAAGAGGCGAACTATAAAACGGCGAAAATGACGTACGACAAAGCAAAAAAAGATCTGGAACGATTCGAATCGTTGTACAAGGACCAATCTATCTCCGAATCCCAAATCGAACAGGCGCGCTGGAGTTTCCAAAGCGCCGAAGCACAATATATCGTGGCAAAACGGATGCTCAGCGACACAAAAATCACCACGCCGATTTCCGGCATCGTCACCGCGCGATACGTAAACCTCGGCTCGATGGTGATGGGTGCTCCGCAGGCAACCGTCATCGCCAACGTCGTGGATATCTCCAAATTGAAGGTGAAGATCAACGTCGGTGAAAAAGATGTCTTTAAGATTAAAGTGGGTGATCAAGTGACGGTGACGACCGATGTGTATCCCGGAACGGCGTTCGAAGGAAAAGTAAGCACCATTTCCGCCAAGGGGGATGAAGCACATACATATCCCGTGGAGGTCCGGATCGACAACAGCGCTGCCTTCCCGCTGAAAGCGGGAATGTTCGGCCGGGTGCAGTTCTCCATCAAAAGCAAAAAGCAGAACATCATTATCCCGCGCGAAGCGGTGGTGGGAAGCGTAAAAAACGCGAAGGTCTACGTCGTGCGGAACAACACCGCCTCCCTCCGGCCGGTCTCGGTCGGAAACGAGTTCGGCACGAACGTGGAAATACTCTCCGGAATCAGCGAGGGTGACGTGATCGTGGTGAACGGACAGAACAATTTGAAAGATAACGCATCCGTCGTCGTGCGGAACAAATAATTTTCCACGCGACGCCGGTCCGCCGCCGTCCGTGGCATCAAAGGAAATCGAGCCATGACCATTACCGAATTATCCATCAAACGTCCCTCGTTCATCGTGGTGATCTTCGCGGTCCTGACCGTGCTGGGACTCTTCAGCTTTACGCAGCTGAACTATGAATTGCTGCCGAAGATCTCCCCGCCGGTCATCACGATCAGCACCGTCTATCCCGGTGCATCGCCGTACGAAGTGGAGAACAACGTCACCAAATTGATCGAAGACGCCGTTTCCGGTATCGACAAAATCGATGCCGTCCGCTCGACCTCGTTCGAAGGGATCTCGTTCGTCTTCGTCGAGTTCAAACAAAGCGCGAAGATCGACATCGTGCTGCAGGATGCCCAGCGAAAGGTGAATCAGATCACCGCGCTGCTGCCGGACGGCGCCACAACGCCGACCCTCTCCAAGATTGCGCTGGATGAAACACCGGTGCTGCGGATCGGCGTCACCAGCAATATGACTCCGCGTGATTTTTACCAGTTTTTCGTCGACCGGGTGCAGCCGAGAATTTCCAAACTCGCCGGCGTGGCACAGGTGGTGATCTCCGGCGGCGAACAACGCGAGATTAAAGTGAATCTCGACGCCGCAAAACTGAAGGCATACAATCTGTCGCTCTTGCACGTATCGCAGGTGATTAAAAATGCCAACATGGATTTCCCCACCGGAAAGGTGAAGGATGAGGACGGCCAGTACATCATCCGCGTTGCGGGCAAATTCAACTCCGTGGCCGATATGAAAAATCTCATCGTCGGCAGTTCCCGCGGCGGCGGCGACATCCGCCTGGCGGACGTAGCCGAAGTGCAGGATGGCGTCAAAGAGATGGAACAAACAAACCGCGTCAACGGCGTTTCATCGCTCGGATTGCAGATCCTGAAACAATCGGACGCGAACGCGGTCACCGTCAGCCGGATTGTCCGCGAGGAGCTGGAAAAACTTCAGCAGGACTTCCTGGAGAGCGGCATCGCCTTCGACATCGCCCAGGACAGTTCCACCTTCACCATTGACGCCGCCAATGCGGTCGGATTCGACCTCTTTTTGGCGATCATCCTCGTGGCGCTCGTGATGCTCCTCTTTCTCCACAGCATTCGGAATTCCATCATCATTCTGGTGGCCATTCCGGCCTCCCTTGTCTCCACGTTCATCGTGATGTACGCGCTCGGATTCACCTTAAACCTGATGACGCTGCTCGCCCTGTCGTTGGTGATCGGGATTCTGGTGGACGATTCGATCGTCGTGCTGGAAAATATCTATCACCATTTGGAAAAAGGAACCGAACAAAAGGCGGCCGCCCTGCGCGGACGGAATGAAATCGGATTCGCCGCCCTCTCCATCACCTTAGTGGACGTCGTGGTCTTTTTTCCCCTCTCCGTTGTCGGCGGATTGATCGGCAACATCATGCGGGAGTTCTCCTTAGTGATCGTCGCCGCTACATTGATGAGCTTGTTCGTCTCCTTCACTGTCACCCCGCTGCTGGCGTCGCGGTTCGCAAAACTGGAGCGGCTGACGGACAAAACATTGATGGGGAAATTCGCACTGGGTTTCGAAAAATTGTATCACCGGTTCCAGGAACATTATCTCCGTTTGCTCCGTTGGAGCCTCACACATAAACGCTGGGTTGCGCTCGGCACAGTGGCGCTGCTCATCGGTTCGTTCTCCCTCGTCGGCATGGGATTGATCGGATTTGAATTTATCGCCCATTCGGACCGCGGGGAATTCGGCGTCACCATCGAACTCCCGCCCGGCGCAACGGTGGAACAGACAAACCAGGCATCGCTGGAAGTGGAACGGATCCTGGCGACAATTCCCGAGATCACCAAAGTGTTCACCACCGTCGGCATTTCGCAGGACGGATTTATCGGCGTCGCCAGCAACAACATCACTCAATTGAACGTGGCGCTCGTGCCGAAGGAAAAACGGAAAAAATCGACGACCGAGATCGGCGAAGAGATCAAAGCGCGCGTGAAGGAGATCCCGGGACTGAAAGTATTCGTGTCGCCGATCGGCATCTTCGGCGTGGCGGATCAGGCGCCGATTCAAATCGCCGTCAACGGTACCGAAATGAATACCGTTATGCAGGCGGCCGAAACGATCAAAGAGATTTTGTCGACGGTGGACGGCGCGGATGACGTGCGCCTCTCCGCCGAAGCGGGAAAACCGGAACTGCAGGTGGATATCGACCGGGCGAAATTGGCCGAGTTCGGACTCTCCATCGCCGAAGTGGGGCAGACGCTCCGCATCGCGTTAGCCGGTGACGATCAGTCGAAGTTCCGCGACGGAAACACGGAATACGATATCCGCATTCAACTGGATGAATTTAACCGCTCCCGCACCGCCGATGTGGGTTCGTTGACATTCATGAATATGCGCGGCCAGCAGATCGAATTGAATCAGTTCGCGGAAATTTACCCGTCCGCCGGTCCGACCAAACTGCAGCGGCAGGACCGGATCAACGTGATCTATGTGAATGCGCAGGTCGTGGGACGGCCTTCCGGCACCGTGGTGCAGGATTTCCGGAAGGAATTGGCAAAAGCGGAACTTCCGAAAGGGATCGAAGTTGTCTATCTCGGCAACGAAAAGAACCAGCAGGAAGGATTCGGCAGCATGGGATTGGCGATGATCGCCGGAATATTGTTCGTCTATTTGATCATGGTGGCGTTGTACGATTCGTATGTGTATCCGTTCGTCGTCCTCTTCTCCATCCCGGTGGCGATGGTGGGAGTGTTCATCGCAATGGCGGCGGCGGGAAAAGCACTCTCCATCTTTTCGATGCTCGGCATCATCATGCTCTTCGGTCTCGTAGCAAAGAACGCCATCCTGATCGTCGACCGGACGAATCAGATGCGTTCGGAGAATGGAATGTCGGTCTTCGACGCGTTGATGGAAGCGGGCCAATCGCGGCTCCGCCCGATCTTAATGACGACCTTAACGATGATCTTCGGTATGCTGCCGATCGCCATGTCCACCGCGGCGGGAAGCGAATGGAAAACCGGCCTCGCCTGGGCATTGGTGGGGGGATTAACCAGCTCGATGTTTCTGACGCTGTTGCTGGTTCCGGCGGTTTACATGAAAGTGGATGAGTGGAAAACGCGGATTCCGGCATTCTTCAAACGTCCGTCAAAAATGTTCGACCGCTTTCGGAAAAACGGCAACGGCACGTATGTGACCGCCAACGGGCATTTACAGACATCCGATGTGAACGAATGACCGGCCGGTGACTGCGGAACGGACACCCTGAACCGAAAACGGCGTACGGGTGTTATTTTTTCGGACGGTTCCGGAGTTCGGAGGTGAGCAGGCCGGCAAAACCCCAGTTGTCGGTCTCCACTTCGTCGATGATGATATGCGTGTGTTCAGGTTTTTTTCCGAGGACGCGGACAAGCGTATCGGTGATCTCTTTGACGATCTGCGCCTTTTGTTCGACGGTGAGACCGTCCTTGGTGACACGGACATTAACGTACGGCATAGAAGTTTGTTCTTGTGGTGACGGAGAAAAAAAGATTCATTCACACTTTCATCAAACAGTATACGGAGGAACGATGTTAGTCACAACCACCAATACCATCGACGGAAAAAAAGCGGTGAAATATCACGGACTGGTCAGCGGTGAGGCGATTCTCGGCGCCAATATTTTCCGCGATCTATTCGCCGGTATCCGCGATATCGTCGGCGGCCGGTCCGCCTCGTACGAAAAAGAATTACGCCACGCCAAAGAGATCGCGCTGGAAGAGATGCAGCAGCAAGCGCGGTCCCTGGGAGCGAACGCGATTATCGGTGTGGATCTGGATTACGAAACGGTCGGAAACGGCACGATGCTGATGGTGAGTGCGAGCGGTACGGCGGTCACGCTGGAGTGAATGGCACGGTGACCGTCGCGGCTCCGCGGCGGTCACTTTTTTCCGTACGTCCGAAACATTTCCACCGCTTTCTCCAGCGCCCGTGCACGGTGACTGAGCCGGTTTTTTTCCTCCAGCGTCATTTCGGCGTACGTCCGATCATACCCCTCGGGCACAAAAAGCGGATCATAACCGAATCCCCCTTCCCCGCGCGGTTCTTCCAAAATTTTCCCTTCAACGATCCCTTCTACCGTCCATTCGATCCCGTTTCCCGCTGCGGCAATGACGGTGCGGAATCGCGCCTTGCGCCGTCGCGGCGGAACACCGTTCAATGCGCGCAGAAGTTTTGCGCAGTTGTCGGCATAGGACGCCTCTTCACCGGCATAACGGGCGGACAACACTCCCGGTTTCATCGCCAAATAATAGACTTCGAGTCCGGTATCGTCGGCAAGCGAGAGGTTTCCCGTGGCGAGAGACGTTTCGCGTGCTTTTTTTTTCGCGTTCCCCTCCAGCGTCGGTTCATTTTCCACCGTCTTCGGAATGGAGATGTCACGGGCGCTGCGGATCGTAAATCCGAGCGGAATGAGGATGGACGATATCTCTTCGATTTTGTGGAGATTGTTGGTTGCCAGAACGACGGAGGTCATGCGGCCTTTCGCGGGTAAAATCCGTAAAAGATATTGATGCTGCTGGAGGCGGTGGTGAAACAGTTCAACAGGATCAGCGGAATATTGTCGATATAGATCGCCTGCAACAGCAGCAACACCGAACCGATCACATACAATACGAGGAACGATTTTTTGATCGACACCTTTCCCGCTTTAATCGTGTCGATCGTCTGCGGAATCCAACATAACGCCAAAAAGATCAATCCCCCGTATCCGAAAATGTCGATGATGTTCATGTTCCTCCTGCGAGATGTGCGATCGCTTCCTGGATCGTCTCCACACCGACGATCTTCACGTCCTTCGTCGATTTCATCTTTTTCGCGTTCGACGCCGGAATAATGATCCTCTGAAATCCCAATTTTGCCGCTTCCTGCACCCGCTTGTCGCAGTGCGCAATCGTACGGATCTCTCCGCCGAGGCCGATTTCTCCGATCGCGGCCGTTTGCGGATGAACCGGAATATCGCGAAGCGACGAAACAATGGCGGCCGCAATGCCGAGGTCGGCGGCCGGTTCATCGATTCGGATTCCGCCGGCGACATTGACGAACACATCAAACGCTCCGGTGTTGATGCCGACACGTTTATCAAGCACCGCCAGAAGCATCTGCAGCCGTCGCGGATCGAAACCAGTCGATGTCCGCTGCGGCATACCGTAATTACTCGCCGACACCAGGGCCTGCACTTCAATCAGGATCGGCCGCGTCCCTTCCAGCGTCGCCACAATCACCGCACCGCTGGCCCCGACGGTCCTCTCGCTCAGAAAAATCTCGGAAGGATTCAGCACTTCGCGCAATCCGGTATCGTGCATTTCAAAGATGCCGATTTCGTTTGTGGAGCCGAATCGGTTTTTAATGCCGCGGAGAATACGGTACGAATAATGTTTTTCCCCTTCGAATTGCAGCACCGCATCCACCATATGTTCGATCACGCGGGGACCGGCGATCGCTCCTTCTTTGGTCACGTGACCGATCAGGATGAACGGAATATTTTTCGTTTTCGCAATGCGTGTCAGCAGCGCCGTCGATTCCCGCACCTGGCCGACGCTGCCGGGAGCGCTTTCGAGTTGGGGATGGAACAGGGTCTGAATCGAATCGACAATCACGAGGTCCGGCATTGCCCGCTCGATCACGTCGGAAATCGTTTCCAAATTCGTTTCGGCAAGCAGTTGGATGGCGTTGGTCGTTTTTCCCAACCGTTCGGCGCGGATCTTCACCTGTTTCGGCGATTCTTCGCCGGTAACGTACAACGTCACCTTTTCCGGAAGTTGAAGCGCCACTTGCATCATCAGCGTCGATTTGCCGATCCCCGGATCACCGCCGAGCAGGATCACGCTGCCGGAGACGATGCCGCCGCCCAGAACACGATCAAATTCCGCCACGCCGGTGACGAATCGAACATCGGATATGCCGTCCACGTCATTCAGCGGCACCGGATCGCGTTTCGAAACGACACCGCCGCTTTTGCGGACCAGTTTCAGCGGAGTGGGCGCCTCTTCGACGAACGAATTCCACTCATTGCAGTTGGGGCATTTTCCCGTCCAACGCGCGGAAACGTAACCGCAGGATTGACAGACATATTTGGAGGTTTGTTTGGACATACCGAGAGTATAATAACCACAAAGTCACGAAAACACAAAATCAGGAACTACGGGGTGACAAACCAAAGACTCAGTTCGGGAACATACGTAATGAGGATCAGCGCGATGAAAAGAACGAAGATGAACGGCAGCGTGGCAAGGGCGACCTCGCCGATCGATTTTTTGAACCGGAAGCTGGACATGAACAGATTGAGTCCCACCGGGGGCAGCAAGTAGGCAATCTCGAGGTTGGCGAGGAAAATGATCCCGAGATGGATCGGATCAATGCCGTACTGTTTGGCCACCGGAACGATCAGCGGTACGACGACGATGGCGGAGAAAATTTCCATCATCATTCCGATGACCAGCAGAAATAAATTCAGCACGATCAAAAAGAAAATTTTGCTTGTCACAACCTGGCTGATGTATTCGAATAATTTCTGCGGCACCTGTTGGTCGATCAAATAACTGGTGAGCCCCATCGCACAGCCGAGAATCATCAGAATCGCGCCGACGAGCACCATGCTCTCTTTCATCACCCGCGGAACATCGGTGAAAAACTTCAGGTCGCGATAGATGAACACTTCCACCACAAATACATAAAACGCCGTTACGGCTGCCGCTTCCGTGGCGGTAAACCAGCCGCCGTAGATCCCGACGATGACAAAAAACGGCAGTGGAATTTCCCACGCCGTCGCTTTTAACGCTTCCCATGCTTTTTTCCCGTCAAAAGGATGACGCGGCACGTGCGATTTCCCACCCTGCTGGATGCTGTACAACGCCACCACCAGCATCAAAATCACTCCCGGCACGATTCCTGCCTTAAAAAGATCATCCACCGACACTTCCGCAAATGTTCCGTACAGGATAATCGGCAGCGAAGGGGGAAACAACAAGCCGAGACTCCCGGAGGTGGTGACAAGACCGAGAGAGAATTTTTCGGAATACTTTTCGGAGAGAAGAATCGGAAAGACCAGCCCGCCGAGCGCCACGATCGTCACTCCCGAACCGCCGGTAAACGCCGTAAAGACCGCACAACTGACAAGAACCACAATCGCCAGGCCTCCCGGCATCCATCCGATCAATGCCTGGGCGAGATTGACGAGACGCTGCGGCGCTTTGCTTTCCGCAAGAAAATATCCCGCCACCGTGAAGAGCGGAATGGCGAGCAGCACCGGCTGGCTGGCGAGACGATACAATTCGATCATGATCGCCGCCGTGTCGATCCCTTCGGCCGTAAAACCGTACAGCGAAATCGCACCGATCACCGTAAACAGCGGCGAACCGATCACGACAAGCGTCAAAAGTCCGAGAACGATCAGAATCAGGGACATCAGTGCCGTACCTCCCCTGTGCTCCAGTTGCCCCGGAAAATCTCCACCGTCCAGACAAGAGCACGGACGAAAAATCGGAACGCCACCATCGCATAACCGGCCGGAATGATCGCGATGAAATACCATCCGGGAAGATCAAGGATCAGCGTCGATTCGGATTCCATCTCCAGTTGCACGAAGGAGACGGCCGCCAGCATCAGCAAATAACAGACGATGCCGGCAAAAATGCTTGTAATAATGAAAAAGATCTTCCGCGGACGATCAGACACCAATTTACTGACGAACTCGATCCGCAAGTGCCGTCCTTCCCCTGTGGCGATCACCGCGCCGAAATAGCCGACCCACAACACCATATGGCGCAGGAAAATATCTCCCCACTCGATGCTCGAATCGAAAAAATTCCGCAGGATCACCTGTCCGAACGCCATCAGGATCATGATGCCGAGGAGCAGCACAAGCATCCAGCCGGAGATCTTTTCGATCGTTTTGTCGATAAGGAGGATCGGTTTCATGGAAGGTTCCATTGTTGTCGCACAGTCACCGCCGTCAGGATGACGTCTGTTCTATTATTTATTTTTCGCGCGGAAATCCGCCAGCGCTTTTTCCACCCGGTTCAGCAGGTCTTCCGAATAGAGTTTTCCGACGAGCGAACGCCGCGCGGTGCGGCCCAGATCATCGTAACTTTTGATTTCATTCGGATCGGGTTTGTTGAAGGTCATTTTATTTTTTTTCAGCGTTTCAAGCGATTTGATGTTGTCCCTCCGGCTTTGTTCCGTCAGCTTGCGCATCAACGTGCGTCCGTGTTTCAACAGGATCTGCTGCAGGTCGGAAGGAATTTTATCGAAATCCCGTTTGGCGATCACCACCGCCCCGGAAGCATTCGTGAGCGGGTAGTCCATCAAATGGCTCGTGGCGGAATTCCATTGCAGCGATACAATCGCCAGGGGTGATGCATACGCTCCCGTGATCAATCCGGTTTGCAAGGAGGTGACGACGTCCGTAATCGACAGCTGGATCGGATTGATCCCGATCGTTTTAAATGTCGCATCCGCCACCGGATCGCCTTCCCACTCCCACATTTTTACGGAGTGGAGATCGCTGATCTTCGACACCGGTGTTTTTGTGATGATATAGACGGAACCGACCTCGGCCCAACCGAGGAGAACGAAACCGCCGTTTTCGAACTCTTTATTAAATTCCGCATCGAACATCGACACGATGTGGTCCACTTCCGCCGCCGATTTGAAGAGAAACGGCGCATCGAGTACACGGGCGGACTTGGCGATTTCGCCGATGCCGAAACCGGTGATGCCGGCGCTGTTGAATTGTCCCAGCCGGATCTTCCGCATCACATCCTTTTCATCCCCCGCCACGCCGCCGGCATAAATCCGGAAACCGAGTTTCCCGCCGCTCTCCTTTCGGACGGCGGCATCATATTCCTTCATGATGTTGATCCACGTGCTCCCTTCGGGAGCGAGCGTTGCAAATTTAATGACGTATTCCTGCGCCGAAGCGGTCAGCGTCCAGAGTATGACGAATATCAGGGAAAGGATGGTTTTCATGGTCGGTCTGATTGGGAGTAAAAAACTATTCAAAAAAAAGGTCGTCGATCCGTTCGGCAAGTTTTTTCGCTTTTCGTTTGGCGATGGCGTTTACCAGCCGCTGTTCCGGCAGCGCGTCGATCGGTGTTTCCTCCACCGTGGCGAGTAGCCGGCGGAAAAGCTCTTTATCCTGCATTTGAACGCAATAACTTTTTGCCATGTAAACATGGGGAAGAAGAAAAACGTTCTTTCCGATCGAAAACGATCGCTCAAAATGATATCGCGCACTGTCCGGTTTGCCACCAAGATTTTTCGGCGTGGTGGCAAGAATTGCCGCAAAATACAGGTGGGCGCTGCCGTAAAAGTACGATTCATCCTGTTGCAGGACGAATTCCATCATCGCGTTCACTTTCGGAAGATCGCCGAGCACGGCGGGATCCGCGATGCTCACATTGATCAGATTTCCCCACGCATTGGCGGTCCAAAAGATCAGCGGCACATCCTCTTTTGAAAAATGTTTCAGGCTTGCCCGGAACGATTGCTGATCCTGATCCAACGCAGCGGAAAACGGACCGTTCTTTTTCAAGGCAGTCAATCCGTAATCGCGCGCCCGCGCGTACAGCACTTTTGCCCGCTCCGGATCGGCGTCTTCCACGAATCCGAGCGTATATCCGGTGTATCCTTGCGTGAGCAACAGCGCCAGGTGGTTGTCATCCTTCTCTTTGGCTCGGTACAGCGCCTCCACCAGGGTGAGGTTGCCGGGAATTGCCTGTTCGGCAAAGGTGAGATCCGATTCTTCGAAGATTGCTCCCAATCCGAAATCAACAATATCCGTGGTGGCGTTGACCGCAACGGTGTTCACGACGCCGCAGGACCACTGAACGAAAGAACAGAGGAAAACAAAAGGAATGAACAACCGAGTCATGGAATGAAAATAAAAAAATGTTGTGCTATATCCAAGGTGGATTATCCGCCGAATATGAAAAAAACTTAAGGTTTTCCGCTCTTTTACTCCGCCGATCACTTGCTTCCTTCTTCCGAATCGGGTACTTTTATCCACACTCTCCACACAACGGATCGCCGGGACAATGAAAGAGCCAAAAGCAAAAATTCTGATCATTGAAGACGAAAAAAAGATCTCCGCACTCATCCGCAAAGGACTGGAAGAGGAGAAATATTCGGTCGACGAGGCGAACGACGGCGACAAAGGGGAGCAGTTGGCGACGAACAACGGTTATGACTTGATCGTGCTGGACATCATGATGCCGAAAAAAGACGGCATTCAGGTGCTGACGTCGCTTCGGGCCGCCGGTAACGACACGCCCGTGCTGATGCTGACGGCCAAAGGAACGGTGGAAGACCGGGTGAAAGGACTGGATGTCGGCGCCGATGATTATCTGGTGAAGCCGTTCGCCATCACCGAACTGCTCGCACGCGTGCGGTCGCTCCTCCGGCGGAAAAAGGGGGCGGAACGGTCCGCCACCACGCTCGTCATCGGCGATCTGACGCTCGATCTGGTGTCCCGCAAAGTGGTGCGCGGAGGAAAAATGATCGAACTCACCTCGAAAGAATTCTCCTTGCTGGAATATTTCATCCGCAACAAGAACAAAACGCTTAACCGGAGCACCATCACCGAACATATCTGGAACTATAATTTCGACACCGGCACGAACATTATCGACGTTTATATCAATCATCTCCGTTCCAAAATCGACGGGGGATTTTCCAAAAAACTTCTCCACACCGTGCGCGGCGTCGGATACGTGCTGAAAGAACAATGAACCGCGTCAAACTTCTTCGCCGGTCCATCCGGTTCCGGTTAACATTGTATTATTCCCTCATCGTCGGCGGAACATTGCTCGGTTTCGCCGTGGCCGCCTACTATTATACGGAACAAAATCTCCTCTCCAGTCTCGACCGTTCGTTGTATAACGAAGTGGTCTGGCTGAAAAACTTCATCGAACCGCGCGCGAACAGAGTGAAACTGAAACGCCAGCGGATCAAACCGAAACAGCAGGCGGCGAACGAAAAGGCCTCGCCCACCGCCCCCATCCGCCGTTCGGACGAGGTGGAAATGCGGAGCACGGATTCCGTGGATGTGGAATTCGACGCGATCTGGAATCAGATCTATGAACACACGCTGCTGACGCCGAAAAAACAGATCATTCAGATCAAAGACCGGAACGGCGATTTGTTGTACAAATCCGGACTGGGAAAAGAAGAGATCACCTTCGACGATGTTCCGCAGGATATCACCAAACTGGTCACCATCTGGAATTCGCAGGGACAGCCGCTGCGGCTGGCGGTCAGTCAGGACCGCTCCATGAAAGTGTACGTCGCCTATCCCATCTCCGAAATCAACGAGGTGCTCGGGAATCTTTTCTCCATCTTCATCTTTTTGATTCCGGTGGCGGTCGTGATCTCCATCGGCGGCGGATGGTTTCTCGCTTCCCGGTCGCTGAAACCGGTGGACGACATTGCCCGGACTGCCCGCGCCATTACCGCGCACAATTTGGACCAGCGGATTCAAACGTCGGGGGTGGATGACGAACTGGGGCGACTTGTGGCAACGTTCAATGAAATGATCAGCCGCCTGCAGCTCTCCTTTTCGCAGATCCAGCAGTTCTCCAGCGACGCATCGCACGAACTCCGCACGCCGCTCACCATCATGCGCGGGGAGTTGGAACTGGCGCTCCGTTCGCGGAAAAACACACCCGAATCGTACCGGAACGTGCTCGCCAGCGCGCTGGAAGAGACGATGCACATGACCGCCATCATCGAAAATCTGCTGACACTCGCCAAAGCGGACAAAGGATCGGCCCATCTCAAAACCGAAGATGTCTGGCTGCGGCCGATTATTCAGGAATTACATGAGGATTGCGAAATCCTGGCGGAACGAAAGAACATCACTGTCCGCCTCGGCGCGCTGGATGATGCGCTGATCGTCGGCGATACCGTGCGACTGCGTCAGCTGTTCCTGAATCTGATCGACAACGCCATCAAATACACGCCGGAGAACGGCACCGTCGAGATCTCGCTCGCCCGGGAGAACGGATTTGCGCTGGTGCGCGTGAAGGATTCGGGGATCGGCATTCCGAAAGAAGAGACCGCAAAAATATTCGACCGGTTTTACCGGGTGGACAAAGCCCGGTCGCGCGAACTGGGCGGCAGCGGCCTCGGACTTTCGATCTCCAAATGGATCGCCGACATCCACGGCGGCACGATCTCCGTCGACAGTGCGCCGAATTCCGGCAGCACGTTCACCGTCACGCTACCGCTGAAACCGCAATCCCCGCAGTTGGAAATCTTCAACTAATTTTCCCGCTCCATTGCATCTGGAAGGGTGTTTGACTATTTTTTCGCACCATCAGTGAACGTATTTTCACCGTAGAAGGAGACAGAATGTCCACACCGCAAAACGACAACACCCTTGCCCGCCGGCTGACGCTGACCAACGCCGTGATGGTTGTGATCGGTTCCATCATCGGCTCCGGAATTTTTCTTACGCCGCAGAATGTCGCGGCGAATGTCGATGTACCGGGCTTGATGATCGGCGTGTGGATTCTCACCGGTCTGCTCACCCTCGCCGGCGCGTTGACGAACGCCGAAGTGGCCAGTTTGATTCCGGAAGCAGGCGGACAATATGTTTTTTTCCGTGTGACCTTCGGACAATTAACGGCCTTTTTGTACGGTTGGACCACCTTTATTGTGTATCAAACCGGTTCCATCGCCGCCATTGCGGTGGCATTCGCAAAATATCTCGGATATTTCGTCGATCTTCCCAATCTCGGACCGGAATGGGAAGCATGGCAGCTGCCGCTGATCGGCAACATCTTTCCGATGAAAGATATCGGCGTCACCATGGTGGCGATCCTGGCGATTATCACCGTTACGACGATCAACTATTTCGGCGTGCAGTTCGGCGGAATGATTCAGAATGTCTTCACCGTATTGAAGGTGGTCGCCATCGGGGCGATTATCGTGCTGGCCTTCTCTTCCGGAAAAGGAAACATCGACAACTTCTTCCCGCTCTGGGGTATGCCCTCTTCCGGATCGCTGCTGGCCGCGGTGGGCGTGGCGATGATCGCCACATTGTGGTCGTATGACGGCTGGAACTCCCTTACCTATCTCGCCGGCGAAGTGGTGGAGCCGCAGAAGAACATTCCCCGCGCGCTCATCATGGGAACACTCGCCGTGATCCTGATTTATGTTACCACGAATATGGCGTATTTGTACATCCTGCCGATCGGACAGATCGCCCAGTCCAAACTGGTCGCCGCGGATGTGATGAATGCGATTTTTTACGGTTGGGGAGGTGCGATCATCTCCGCCATGGTGATGATCTCCACCTTCGGCACCGTCAACGCCACCTCCATGACGACCGCGCGTGTGTTTTATGCGATGGCAAAGGACAAAATGTTTTTCAAGAGTATGGGAGAGGTCCATCCGAAATTCCGCACGCCGAGCAAATCGCTGATGATCCAATGTCTCTGGGCCTGCATCCTCTGCCTCACCGGAACGTACGACCAGATCTTCACCTATGTGATTTTTGCCGGCTGGATCTTCTATGCGCTGGGCGGATTGGCGGTCTTCATCCTCCGGTCGAAACAACCGCAGGCGGCCCGCGCGTACAAAGTCCCCTTCTATCCGGTGATTCCGATCGTTTTTATCATCGTCGCCACATGGTTCGTCTACAACACGATCGTCGAACAGACGGCGGACTCGATGGTCGGATTGCTGCTGGTGTTTGCGGGAATTCCGTTCTATCTCTATTGGAAAAAACAGATGGTGAAAGCGTAAACCTCGGGGATTGTTTCACGCGGTGTGCGTGTGATGGGCCAATGATGTTCCCCGGCATCACGGAGGACGAGAAGAGAGTCGAAATAAAAATGCCTTGGATTTCTCCAAGGCATTTTTTTTCCGGGTAAGAAATACTAAAAGTCCCCGCCCAGCGAGAAATAATATTTCGGGATGGAAAATCCGTCGCCGGTGTAGGACCATGCCACATCGATCTTCAGCGGCAGGCCGAGCACGAACATCCGGATCCCCATGCCGGTGCCGATCAGCAGATCTTGTGTCACCGTTGTTCCGTTAATATCCTTCCGGAAACCTTTGAACGATTTTTCTTTCGTCCACGACGAACCGACATCGAGAAATGTCGCCCCCGTGATGTTGCCGAGCGCGATCGGCAGTCCGCCGGTGACCAGATACTGGATGAACGGATACCGCAATTCATAATTGAGCAACGCAAACTTCGTTCCGTTCTTCACGTTATAGTTGAATCCGCGCATCGGCAGGGCGGGCGTGAGGAATGCAAAATCTTCGATATCCACGATTGGAATCCCGCCATTCTCAAATTCCCGGTTGATCCATCCGTCCGTTCCACCGATAAAAAATTGCTGTGCGTCTTTTCCGAGACTGATACCGCCGGAATACCGCATCACAAAGGAATAAGTGCGCCAGAATTTGTAATACGTCCGGTAATCGGCCGTAAATGTTTGGAAATCGAGCGAGTTGCTTCCGAATTTGGGACTGATCATGGCATTGATATTATACCGCGATCCGTTGTTCGGCGAAGTGTATCCCCAGAGTGTATTGTCGTGTACAAAACTAAACGAAGGGACGACCAATTCGCGCCGCTGATTCGGCGCATTGGTATACTCCAGATTCTCCCGGAGCAGGTTCATCCATGACAGGCCGAATTCGAACCGGTTGAACCGGTCGATCGGCAGAGACGCGGAGCCGGAAATGCCGTATGTGCGGAAACGGTTGAGCGACACAAACCCGAAGTTGTCTTCCAGATACAGGAAGCGGGCGCTGTGATATCCCTGAATTCCGTAATCGATGTACGTGGGGAGATAAAAATAGGCGAGCACATAGTCGCTGTTTTTCAGGTCCAGCATCAGGTTGGTGAGGAAGTAGATCTGATGGTCCCCGAGCATGTCGCTGAATGCCATCATCGTCGTCCCTTGCACTCCGTAGAACGTGCTGAACGCCGCGTTGCCGTAGACGATGTCCGGCGTGAAGTTCAATTTGTATTTGTTCACCACGAAGTTGCTGTCGTCGTCCACATTTCCGGTCACGGCCAGCGATGCGGTGTTCAGCGTCGGCAGATATTCGCCGTCGTTCGGTTTCGCCGCATCGTCCGTAAAGACGTAATTGTTAAAATCGATCCGGACATTGTCGCCGTACACGCTGCCGGTATCGGCGGGAGCGGGTGCGGCAACGGGCGCGGCGGCGGAATCGACTGCCGGCAGGGCAAACTGCCGCTTCCGTTTTAGATATTCCGTCGGCTCCAATTGTGCAACGCCGAGATTTTTTTCAAAGGGAGTTTTCAACAGGAAAAGATCAAAACCTGCTTCATTTAAGGCGGAAAATGCGAGTTTGTTGCCGTCCGCGGACAACGACAGCTGGTAGACGCCGGTGATGGCGTTCGTGATCGGGCGATCGGCGCCGGTGGAAAGGTTCCGTTCATAGACGTTGCCGTTCCCGTTCCGGTCCGACACATAAAGGATCTTCGCACCGTCCGGCGACACGACCGGCGACGTCTCGTCGCTCTCCTCATCCGTCGTAATACGTTTGATGACACCGGAAGCGACATCAAGCGCATAGATATCCAGCTGCTTGTAATTGAAACGGACCATCTTAAAATTTCCGGGAAGCATGTTGCGCGACGTGTAATTTCTCCGGTCCGAGACGAAATAGACCGTTTTCCCGTCCGGGGACCAGACCGGTTCGGAATCCGAGAACGGATCGTCGGTCAGGTTCGTCACTTTTTTCGTCGTCAGGTCGTACGTATAGATGTCCGACTGGTAAGAGGTGTTGCCGACGAAGACCAGCATGTTCCCCTGGCGCGACCAATCGACCGAGAACAATCCGTCCAACGCAATCTCGATTTTTTCCTCGTCGCCGCTGTTCACGTCCACCAGATAGATGGCATCACGCTCGCCGCTTTTTGCCGCGAAGGCAATCTTCTTTCCGTCCGGCGACCAGCTCATGCCCGGCGTGAGCAGATGGAGTTCTTCGAAATTTTTCGTCCGCTGTCCGTCCACCACTTTTTTCACGGAATTGTCGATGGTGGACATTACGTAGATGTCGAAATAATCATCCCGGTCCGAAATGAAGGCCACCTTATCCCCTTGTGGAGAAATGGCGGGACTGGTATTGTAAAAATTGTTCTCTTTGACGTGATCGGTCAGGCGCGCGGCAAAATCTTCCGGTTCCTCCCGTTTGGCGATGTCGGGCCAGTAAAGGACTTTTTGTTCCTTCTGCCACCGTTCGGAGAGTTCTTCCACCGTCAATCCGATGGCGCTTTTGAAGCCGGCATCCACGTTGCGGAGGCTTTTGATCCGATGCAGGATCTCGGCAATCTTTTGTTCGCCGTACTTGTTTGCGATATAATAGAAGACCGACTGTCCGCCGCGGTAAGCGAAATATCCGCTCAAGTACTGAATCGGCGGAAGATAGGTGTGGATGGAGGCGTCGCGCATGAACATGTCGGAGTTCGTGTCCCACTTCAACGCTTCATACTCCGCGAACCCTTCGCTGATCCACAACGGCAGCTGAATCCGGATATTGTTGGAGATGATGGACTGGATCGATCCGCCGTAGAACATATCGTTCATCACGGCGTGGACCAGCTCATGGTGGATCACATGCCGGAACTGGCGGTAGTTTCCTTCGAACGGCAGCACGACGCGGTTTTTGAACAATTCGGTCACCCCGCCGATTCCCTCTTCCATATATTCTCCCACCACATTCGTCTGCTGAAAATCGTTGTGAGAGTTGTAGACCATGATGGCGATGCGGTTGTTGAGCTGATACCGCATGGTCTTGCTGATGGACGCGTAGGCCGATTCCGCGGCAACAGCCGTAAAGTTGGCGATGGCGGCGCCGCCGTCATAAAAATAAATATCAAAATGGCTGGTTTGAATGAACGACCAGCGGAACGGTTTGTATTGAACCTTATTCTTCCCGAAATTCCCGTCCTGTGCGAAGAGCGCCGCGGCGGCGATCAACAGCAGCATCATTATTTTTTTCATGCGTTCCGAGCTCCTCCAACGTATCGTTTCTTACTATGTATAACACCGCAATCGAGCGGTCAATTCCGCCGTTGTTTCCTTTTTTTCTTCGTTCCCTTCCCTTCGTCAATATCCGTTTCGGCAAGCACAAAATCAATCTGGCGCCGTTCCGGGGTGACCTTCGCCACCTTGACAATAATCGAATCGCCGAGCCGGAACCGTTTCCCCTTCCGTTCGCCGACCAGGGCGTATTGACGTTCGTCGAACACGTAATAATCGTCGTCCAGATCGCGCACATGAAGCATTCCTTCCACCAGAATGTCGTTAATCTCCACGAACAATCCGTATTGGATCACGCCGGAGACGATGCCGGTGAATTCCGCTCCGACATGCTGCCGCATGTATTCCACCTGCATCACTTTTACGGAATCCCGTTCCGCTTCGGCGGCAACCTTCTCCCGCTCCGAACAGTGTTTGCACATGTCCGGAAGTTCTTTCGTCAAGAACTGCTTTCGCTTTTCCGGCATGCCGTTCGTGTATTCCCACAACAACCGGTGAACGATCAGATCGGGATACCGGCGGATCGGCGACGTAAAGTGGGAATAATGTTCGAAGGCGAGGCCGAAATGTCCGATGTTTTCCGTCGAATAGATTGCTTTTGCCATGCTGCGCAGCGCCACTTCGTTGATGAGATTTTCCTCTTTCGTCCCGTGCACTTGTGCCAGCAGGTCCTGCAGTTCTTTGGACGAGGAGGAATGCGAAACGTTCAACTTGTAGCCGAACTTCCGGACGAATTCTTCCAGCGTGCGCAGCCGTTCTTTATCCGGCAGATCGTGGATGCGGTAAACAAACGGGAGCACCTCCCGCTCCTTTTGCAGCGTGGCGATATGCGCCGCCACCGTTTGATTGGCGAGCAGCATGCACTCTTCCACCAGTTGATTGCTCTTCAGCCGCTGTTTGATGAAGATCTCCACCGGTTTTCCTGCGGCATCGTACGAAAACTTCGCTTCCGGCGAATCGAAATCGATGCTGCCGTTTTTCATCCTTTTTTTCCGGAGGATCTTCGCGGCGGACCAGAGATCGGTCAGCACGTCGGCAAAGTCCCCTTTTTTATTGTCGAGGATCTTCTCCGCCTCTTCGTACGTAAATCGCCGTTTGGAATTAATGACGCTCCGCGCAAATTCGTATTTCCGCACGCGTCCTTTGTCCGTCACCTGCATGAATACGGAATACGTCAGCCGGTCGCGGTTCGGCACCAGACTGCAGACGTTGTTCGACAGTTTTTCCGGAAGCATCGGGATCACTTGATTGGCAAGATAAACGCTTGTGGCGCGGGCGTAGGCTTCCGTGTCCAGCACGCTCCCTTCGGTGACATACGCGCTCACGTCGGCGATGTGCACGCCGATCCGGTACGATCCTCCCTCCAATCGTTCCACGGAGAGGGCGTCGTCGAAATCTTTCGCATCATGCGGATCGATGGTGATCACATCCACATCGCGCAGATCGAGACGCCGGCTTATCTCTTCGGCCGGCACCTCCGTCGGAATGGCAGCCGCCGCCGCTTCCACCTCTTTCGGAAAAGAGGTCGGCAGCCGGTAGGCCTGAATGACGGAGCGGAGTTCAACGAACGGATCTCCCGCCGATCCGAGGGTGGACACGATTCTCCCTTCGGGATTTTTATACGCATCGTCCCACTCCACCAATTCGACGAGCACTTTGTCGCCGGATTCGGCGCCATGGAGATCTTCCGGGGCGACATAAAAATCGCGCTGGATGGTCGGATCATCCGGCAGCACAAAATAAAAATTTTTGCTCTTCTGCAGCGTCCCACCGAACTGTGTATGCGCACGGGAAAGCACGCTTAACACTTCTCCCTGATTGACCGTCGGCCCCCCTTTTTTGTCCTTCTTCGACACGAACACCGCCGCTTCCACCGTATCGCCGTTGAAGGCGGTACCGAGTGATTGTTTGTCGAAGAGCACGTCGCCGTGTTTCGTCGCCATCACGCCGTTCCCCCGTTTGTCGATTTTTAACACCCCTTGCACTTTGTTGGAGGAATTCGGTAAATGATATCCTTTTTGTTTGGACCAGAGCAATTCCCCTTCGTCGGTCATGCTGTGGAGCAAGTCGCGGAGTGCCTGAAAATCATGGTCGTTGTTAATGTTCAATCGTTTGGCGATCTGGCGGGATTTAAATTCGCCTTTCACGTTTTTGGTCAGCAGGGTGAGAATTTTTTCGCGGAGCAGTTGTGGTTTCATCAGAAATATTAAAAAGTAAATCGGTAAAAAAGTCGCGCACCGAGAGTCGTCTGCGCTTGATTGGAGATGTAGCCGGTGGTTTCGGTTTTCCGTTCCACCTCGAACATGAAGTTCCGGTTTTGACGCCCCAGCACCGGGATCTGAATGTTCACGTTGGTATTGTTCACGTCCGTAAAAACTTTGCCGCCGATGTTGATGACGGCGTTGGAGACTTCCAGGACGGTGTTGATGTTCGTTTCGGTGGTGACGCCGCGGACCTCCACCCGTTTGACGTACGGAATGTCGTTCTGTTCGATAAAATCGTTGACGAGTCCGGAGAGCAGGTTGTTGATGAACGTCCCTTCGATCGCTTCGTTCAGTTGTGCACCGAGTTTATTCCGGTCGACCGCCGAAAGTTCATCGCGGAACAATCCCGGTTCGTTTTGCGATGACGTGAGAAGGAAAGTAATGGCGTCGTTCTCCACGTCACCCGTACGGGGAATTTCGCGACCGCTCTGGTCCACCGTGGCGAGCCCGATCTTCAATTTCGGATTGTCGCGATTGCCGGAGATCTCCAGCGACACGACGATCCGCTCTTCCGTGGTCGGATCGCCCGGAACGCGCAGATGGATTCCTTCGTATTTTGCCAAAATGTTCAGCTGAGGATTCTGCGGATCGCCGACGAATGTCAGCGATCCGGTGGCGTTGAATTTTTTATAGAATTCGTAACGCGAACCGGGACCGACGTTGATCGAACCGGTCAGCCGTTGTCCTCCTTCATCCTTCGTCATCACCATCTTTCCGTTCAATTCCGCCAGAAGTTCTTCGTACGTTCCGGCGTCGGCGTTAAAGATCATCTGCACGGTGGCATTGCCGCGGATCTCGATCGTCAATTCGTATCCGAAGCCGTCCAGGAACGTCCGTTCGCTGCTCTTCGGCATAGTTTTCTGCACCGACGGTGCGGTAACGGCGGGCGTTGACGACGTATCGATCACCGTGCGGGACGTATCATCGATAAACAACACATCATCGAATCGCAGCGTGGAAAACGAGACTGATTGCTGCGTGGGAGGGAACGTGAGTGAGGCATTTTCGACGAGGATCGTACCGATCACACGCGATCGGTCGAACGTACCTTCGAACCGGAGCCCTTCCGGCCCCGTCCGTCCGACCATCGTGCCGAAAAACGATTGGTTCGCGATCCGCGACCGGTTCTGCAGCACCAATAGCTCTCCGTTCGCCGTCAAATGATATTCTGCCGGTGCAAATCCGTCCATCGAAATGTAACCGCCGACGTTCATCACCCCGTCGGTGTAATCCTCTTCCGTATTCCGGATGACGAACTCGGGAAACGTGATCCGCTGACTGTCCAATCCGATACGGCCGTTTGCCGTATAATAGATACCGTTCATTTCCATCCGAAACGATCCGCCGTTCAATCCCAGCGTGCCGTACAATTCCGGCTCATCCAACGAGCCGGCCAGCCGGACAGAACCGTCGATCGTGCCGGACATTTGATCAATCTCCGGGATAAAAACATCGAACATCGCCATCGGTACGTTGGCTGCCTCGATCCCTACATTCATTCCCGGCAATCCGGTCCGGTGTTCGACAGAGGTAAAACTGAGGTCGATCGGGACCGATCCCTGGAGCAAAAATCGTTTTCCCCCTGTGCCGGCACTGTCCGCGTTCCCTTTCATCTCCACCGTCAGTCCGGCGTTGCGGTTGGCGTACTGAAGCACGGCGGTCAGGTCGCCGAAACTGCTGTTGCGATAGGAAATTTCCGTACCGTCAAAGGAGGCGTTGATCACCGGTTCTTGCGCCGTTCCGCTGACGGTGGCGGAAAATCCCACCTTCCCGCCGAGCAGGAAGACCTGGTCCCGGAATTCCGGAGAGGTGTTCACGAAGAAGATCGACGAAAGATCAAAATTCCGGACTTTCGCTTCCGCAACGATGGTGCCGCTAAAATCATATCCGCCCCGGACGAAATATTCCTCATCCCGCCGGACAAAAAGCGATGAATCGATGCGAATCCCTTTGTCCGAAAGGGTGACGGAGAACGGAAGTGCGGAACGAAGATCAAATCCTTGATATTTGGCGAAAAGGTTCTCGAACCGCACCGTGTTCATGTTCGTGGTGACATCGATCTTCCCTTCGGCGAACACCGCGATCGACGTGTCGATATCGCTGCCGAGAACGAACTGCCCCTGCTGTTTTTGAAAATTGAACTTGATCACCGGCCGCCGGAGCGCCGTTTCCCCGATTTTTACTTCTTCTCCTTCAAGGTCGAGGGAAAGCATCACCGGATCAGTCTCCGTCAGCAGTTGACGCGGCGAAATGTGATCAAAGCGATATGATGCATCAAGATTCGACACGCCGATCGGCACATCCGGATCGGCATACGAAGCCCGGTCGATCCGGATCCTGCCGGCGGATGAACCGTCAATCGAATCGCCGGAGATCGTTCCGGAAATCCTGCCGACCGCATCCAACTCCGAAAAATTGAAGAGAAGGGAGAGCGGACGGAGATTTTTTACCGTCAGATCGTACGCAACGGCGGCGGATGGGACCGACGGACCGCTGTGAATGGAATCGTACGGAAAATGATACGTGGAATCGACGATGTTCCGCTGATAGGCATAGATCTTTTCGAGACCCAAAATATGTTTTTGGATCGTGGCGATCAGTCCGTCGAACGTAAACGAACCGGTTAATTCACCATCCGCTACCGGTGATTCGATCCGGAGCCGGTCATTGTTCAGGCTGTCTTTCAGCCATGTCATCACAACGGAGGCGCTGTCGAACGGCCTTCCTTTGAACTGCGATTCAAAAAAATCGATGCGCGTATCGGACGGATTGTCGAACAGCGTCAATCCGATCCCCGAACGTTTCAGGTCGAACGACAACCGTGAGGAGAAGTAATCGTCCTTCAGCACCGGCGCTAAGTCCAGACCGCGGACGGCAGCGGTGAGGGCATATGCAGGACGGGATTCATCGTTAAAATCCAGGAAGAGTCTGGATGTCACATTCCCTTCCGGTGAACGGAGCGAAAGTTCCGTATCGATTTTCCGGTCCGCCGCCGTAATCTTTACCGAAGCATTGTCCACCGCGATATCACGGAACATCGACGAGTCAATTTCCACCGTAGCCGCCGATTTCAGGGAGGCGATCGATGTTCCTTCCCCTTCAACGAAGATACGTGTGTTCAATCGGGAGAGAAATTCATCGGACGCGAAAACCTTCTCTAGTCGCACGTTGCTGCCGGCGAGAAGTCCCTTATAATGGATGTTCTCTTCCGTAATTACCATTTCACCGTCCACCGTCACCGTTCCGGCGGCGGACGTGATCTTCGAAATGGCGAGGAAATCGAGCGGTTTTCCGACAAATTGAAAATCGATCGTCAACAGTCCCAGTCCCGCATAATCCGGAATTCCGAAAAAGGGCATCAACGCCGGTACGTCCGAAGGTAGGACCGTGCTGTTGGTCGAAACGACATTTAAACGCAGATCCTCGGGCCGGTAGATATTGGAAACTGTTCCCGAAAGCGAGAGGGATGATGTTCCGAACGCCGCGTTGAGTGTTTTGACATTGAGATGTTCGAAATTTCCCTGAAATTCACCGGAAAAATTCACACTCCCGCGGAAAAAATCGAGCGTCGGCAAAAAAAGTTGAATATCCCGCGTTTGAATGGTGGAATTTCCCACCGACAACGTTGTTTGGGCGAACTGAAGTTCTTCCGCGTCCCGGACGGCGAACGGGTCGATCCCCTTCAATTCCGCCGACGCGACAATGCGGGAAGCCGGAGTCTGAATGACAAGGTTCTTCACGATTCCGGCTTCGGGAGTCCGTTGCACTTCGGCGGAAAGACGGGTGAGGGTGAACCGTTCTTTCGGCGAAAAGAAGGAGAGCGACCGGAGTGACGCGGAAAGTTCGGCGGACGAATAGGTGCCGCTTAATTCGAGATGTATTTGTTCGAGATCGATATCGCTGTAATTGAACGAACGGTTGCCGTTTCTGTCCACCGGCACAGCATCAACATTCCCCGTAGAATCCGTCACATGGAACTGTGCATTGATGATCCGGATCTTTCCTGCGGAAACAACAAGAGGGGAAACGGAAGTGTCGGCCGGGTCACCCGGCTCGGAGAGTCGGTCAAAATTCCATTCGCCGTTTTTCCACCGGATCAAGTGGACCGAAGGATTTTCGATCGTCAGCGTATCCACCGTGATTCGATCGCTCAGCAGATCGAAAAGATCGTAACGGATCGACAGTTTTCCCGATTCCACGAACGGCGCGCCGTCCACATACATCATCACGGTGTCGACCGTCAGTCCGGTCACGATATTGCCGTTGATCTCGCCGATGTAGATATCCGCGTTCAATTCGCTTTCGAGGAAAGTGTACAGCGTGGAGCGGAGCGTTTCACGGAACATCGGCGTCTGTGTAAACAGCGCCGCTGCGCCCGCCGTCAACACGAGAGAGAGAAACACGTACAGCGTTATGTGAGAAACTTTTTTGGTCATCCCGAATTTTTCGCGAACCGCCGGAGGATCGTCTCCACAATGCCGGAGGTGGAACGGTCCGGCACAAAAGCGATGGTCCTCACCGTTCCTCCCGCTTTTTCCACCACCTCACGCCCCACGATGGTATCGAGTGAATAATCGGCCCCCTTCACGAGCACGTCCGGCAGCAGGAGTGTGATCAGGTTCAGCGGCGTCTCTTCGTCGAACAGTGTCACCGCGTCCACGGAGGAAAGTTGGGACAAAACGTACGCACGGTCCTCTTCCTGCACGACGGGGCGCAAATCCCCTTTGATCCGTTTCACCGATCGGTCCGTATTCATCCCCACGATCAGCACCGCGCCGAGTTCCTTTGCTTTGGATAAATATTCCACATGTCCGCGGTGAAGGATGTCGAACACGCCGTTGGTGAAGACGACGGTTTTTCCCTCCGCTTTCCAGCGGCGCCGTTGTTCGGCGAGATCGTGTTGTGTATAGACCGCACCCATTCCCTTACTCTCCCAACATGGTGGCGCGCAAAACGACCGGATCGATCGGGACAATCCCGACCTCGCCGCAAACGATCCCGCCGGCGCAATTGGCCAGCAGCGCCGCTTCGCGGATGGTGGCGCCGCCGGCCAGCATGGCGGTCAACGTGGCAATCACCGTATCACCGGCTCCGGACACATCGGCCACTTTCCGCGCGATGGTAGGAATGTGCGACACTGTTCCGTTTTTTTCGAACAGGCTCATCCCTTTTTCACTCCGGGTCAACAGGATATTTTCGGCGGAAAGCCGTTCCATCAGCGTTTTGCCGGCAGAGAGTACATCTTCATCGGTTTTTAACTTTTTTCCGAGCGCCTCTTCGGTCTCTTTTTTATTCGGCTTGAAGACCGTTACATTGGTGTATTCAAAAAAATTGTTGAACTTCGGATCGATGGTCACCGGCTTTCGACGGGCGTTCGCCAGATCGATGATCTTCCGGATCAATCCTTTCACCACCACACCTTTATTATAATCTTCGATAATGATACCGTCGAGCCGGTCGATCTCTTTTTCCACGATGGCATAAATTTCCGACTGGACCGATTCGCTCACATCCCGTTTTTCCTCGCTGTCGATCCGGACAACATGTTGATGGTGGGCGATCACGCGGGTTTTTACCGTGGTGGGACGAGTCGCATCGGTGACGATCCCTTCGGCTGACGTATTTTGTTGTTTCAGGATCGACCGGAACTCGCTGCCATTCCGGTCGTTTCCCACCACGCCGACCAGAAAAGCCGATGCTCCGAGCGCATTAATATTGTTCGCCACATTGGCGGCGCCGCCGAGACGGGTCGATTCGCTTTCCACCTCGACCACCGGTACCGGCGCCTCGGGAGAGATGCGATTGACCGTTCCCCACACATAACGATCGATCATCACGTCGCCAATGACGGCGATCCGCTTGTTTTGAACATTTTTCAGTATTTCGTCGATTCTATTCGGTGCGATCGCAGTCATGGAATTCCGGCCGGATGATGAGATTATGCATTTCTCTTAAGAATATAGCCATTATGCGAGCGAGTATCAATTTCAGTGGTGTCTTAATTTATCGCTGCGTTGTGCTTTTGACCGAGGAAATACAGCGGAATCGCGGAATTCTTTGTGGAACGGAGATCAAAGAAGGTTTTTGCGGTTTACTTCATCAACATCATTTTTTTGGTGATCGTACCGCGGGAGGAAACCAGACGGTAAAAGTAGATTCCGGAGGCGATCGACGGTGCATTCCATTGCAGTTGGTACGAACCGCTGCGGAGATATCCGTTCACCGGTTCGGCGACGGTTCGTCCGAGCATGTCGAAAACGGAGAGCGAGACCATTCCATCCTCCGGGATGGTATAGATGATTGTGGTGGAAGGATTAAACGGATTCGGATAATTTTGCGACAACGAGAATGTTTCCGGTCGTGAGTCGTGGTCCCGGACATTCGTCGAAGAGGTGAATTTTTTTTCCAGCACGCTCCACAGTTCCGGTTCCGCCCCGTCGTAACCGAGCGCCCACATTCCCACGCCGGCGATTTTTTTCGACTTCACCGAATCATACTTCAACGCGAGTGACAACGAATCGTCGTACCATCCCTGCCGCCAGACCGTATCCTTGACGTACCGGTACCACGGCGTGGAATAGGTGGCGTCGAAAAATTGATTCGCTTTCGGAATGGTGTCGATGTAATCGTTCTTCACGATGTGATACTCCCGCGAGTTTCCCGTTCCGGTAGCGGTCGCCATCCGTGCGCTGCTCACCACCGGCCAGTCGAATCCGTAATACGGGAATCCGGCGATCAGTTTTTCTTTCGGACAGCCCTTGGCGAGGTACGTATCGATACTCTTCAACACATGATATCCCGATGCGGTCGAACTCCGGAGCGGCGCATTCGGTCCGGCCGTGGGACTCCCGCTATAATAGTAGGCGTAGAGCATAATGAAATAATGGTCCACCACCGCGTTGGCGTCCGCGAAGAACGACGCGGGAAAGATGTTCTGCCAATCGACCGCGAACAATTCCACCACAAGATCTTTATTCATCTTCTGCAGCGAATCGCCGAGCTGCAGAATAAAACTTTTAAACGGTGCGGCGTGTGAACTGCTCATGCTTTCGAAATCGATGTTGACGCCGTCGATATTCCGTTCTTTGATTTTTGCGATGATATTGTTCACCAGCCGGTCCACGTTTGCCTGCGATGAAAAAAGGGCGGTGTGATTCGAGAAGGAGGTGATGGTGAGATGGACTTTCACCCCGGCATTTTTTGCCGCCGTGATCACCGATGCGGTGGAATAATTATGGGTGCTGGAGAAATTCCCCGTATTCTCATCCACATCGCAGGAAAAATAGGCCAGGTGCGACAGCAGGCTGAAATCATAATTCGCTTCCGAACCGTTCTCCCAGTACGGATGGAATCCGTACACGACCGCGTTCAGCGACGACGACCTCCGTTCCAGCAGCGATCGGTGCACGGAATGATTTTCCGGCGTCGACACCCGTTCGGGAAAACGTTGATAATAGTCGTACTCAATCTGATGAATGGAAGGATGTTCTTGCGCGCGCAGCAGGGATGGAAAAAGAAGAAAAACCGCTATGGCGAGATATCTGTTCATGGGAAAACGTGTTACCGGAGCAGCAGCATTTTTTTGACGGCGGAAAATGCACCTGCCTGCAGCCGATAAAAATAGATGCCGCTGGCGTGCCCTTCGCCGTTCCAGTGGACGGTGTGCGATCCGGCCGTACGCCGTTCATTCACAACAGTGGCAATCTCCCGTCCTACCGGATCGAAAATGGTCAGCGTAACGTACGATTCTTCCGGAAGAGAAAATGTGACGGCGGTTTCAGGGTTGAACGGATTCGGATAATTCTGCCGGAGGGCAAAGTGCGCCGGTGCCGACGGCGGCGGCGCCGATGTCAGAAGTTCGCCGGTGTAATATGCGCCGAAAATAATCATCATTTCATCCGTGCTTTGCAGACCGAACCGGATGGTGTTTGCGGTGTTGTTCGTGTACGTGGCGATCGCTTTTAATCCTTCGCCGGCATTTAACGTCAACGGGGGATCGAGATGCAATATCGGCGGATGTTCCCAGTCATTCGTCCAATACACCGTTTTCCCATTGTGCGGCCCTCCGGTCACTTCCACCCGGAATTCTGTCAACCGTTCGTGTGCATGGGAGAAAAGCTGAAAAATATGCCGCTGTTGCGGAAAATAAAACGTCTTCGTCAGCTGCGTGGTTTGCATCGGCGGAAGTTCGATGGCAGTATTCTGCAGATCGAGCACTTCGGCGACACGCTGCACCTCTTCTTTCGGCACGGTATAGAGATTCGCATAGACCTCGCCGGTGATCGGACTTCCGGTTCTGTTCACATAATGCGAATTGAGATCAAATCCGGTATTGGCCGGAAGGCGAAGGGCGACCCCTTTCGGAAAATAATAGTTCATGTACGGCGTTTGTGTGCCGGCGAAAAAGACGTGATAGAACATCTGAAAGAAAAGAGAATTGTTCGTCACGCCGTTGGAATCGCGAAGGTCGCGGTACGTGTTGGCTGAGGGGATCAACGACGGCGGCGTGTTCGGGCTGAACGTGTAGAGAAGAAAATGGTGGCTTCCCGGACGCATCGTGATCTCCGTTCTATTCACAAAAAGATCCTGCGAGTGCGTCAACGGCACGAAATAAAAAAATTCCCGATCGACCGCGGCGTTCGGGCGGACGGTGAACGGTCCGACGTGAAACTGCATACCGCTCGCCGGCTTCGGCAGCGGCGCGAACAACGGAAGCGTGTGGCGCGACGTATCGTTCAACACCGTCGAATCGGCCACAATCCCGTGCTTCGGCGCGCCGGCATAGATCCATTCGTTTATCAGCTTCAATTCCCCTTTCGTCAGGAAATTTCCGCCGAGCGGCATCATCGCCCCGTAGTACGGATGATCGTTGTTATAGTGCGCCTGCTGCGACGCGTCGATTTTTTCCCAGAGGAAACTTTTCGCCACACCCAAAAAACTCCCTTTGCTGCTCACCCGCATCAACGAATCTTTATACGCCTGTGCATTTTTCGGAGGAACATCCACCAGTTGTTCGTACGACGATTCGGCGGTGAGCACCAGTCCCGACTGCTGCGCAAAGGAGGATCCCGCGACATGGCAGCTGATACACTGTTTGTCGAGAATTTTTCGCTGAATCACATTCCACGTGGAGGGCGATTGGGCGGCGGCGGGGTCAACAAGGCAAAAGAAAAGGAAGACAATCGCCGGAGCGAACGATCTGTTCCGTACCACACCGGCGAAAGTCTGCGTCATCATCTTGGTCAATTATTTTACGTCGATCAATTCCACCTCGAAGATCACGGCGGCTCCCGGCGGAATTTTCGGGCCGGCACCGCGATCTCCCCAGGCAAGATTGTTGGGGATATAGAACTCGGCTTTTCCCCCTGTTTTCATCAACTGCAATCCTTCGGTCCACCCCGGAATTACTTCCGTCAAAGAGAAGGTCGCTGGTTCCGGTTTGCCGTACGATTCGTCAAAGATCGTACCGTCGACCAATCGGCCGCGGTAATGGACCGTCACCGTATTGGTCGCCTTCGGAGAGACGCCGAATCCCTCTTTGATCATCTTATACTGCAACCCGCTCGGCGTCACTTTTACTCCCGCTTTTTTGATGTTCGCGGAAAGAAACTGTTCTCCCTCCCGTCTCTGTTTTTGGGCGATCTCAGAATTTTTCTTTTCGGTTTCGGCGGCACCGGCCCGCATCATCTGTTCGAACGCGATCATCGCCTGCTGCGCCACCGAATCGGGAAGCGCCGGCGGATTGCCTTCGAATGCGTCGCGCACCGCGCGCAGGAACATTTCCGTATTGATGTCGAGGTTTTTCTGGCGGATGTCCGCCGACATTTTCATACCCACATCATATCCCAACACGTAGCTGATCTTTTCTTGTTGTGTTTTCGGTTGAGCAGCGGCGGCCGGTTTTTTAACAGCAGCTCCTCGCGGCGGAATCTGTGCCGAACCGGGGATGGCCAAAAGAATAGCAACAATAACAACGGTCAATATCACTTTCATGGTAGACAACTCCGAATGAATGTTTGGTGGTGGAAGGAAATATAAAGAATTGTGAAGCGATTACAAACCGTGTTTTTTCAGAATCGGCTCGAGAAGGTCACGCCACTGTCCGTACGCCGCGGCGGTCAAATGGACGCCGTCGTTCGTGAACTCGTCGCGCAACACGCCGTTGGCGGAGAGAACGGCGTTGAGATCCAGATATTCGATCGATTGTTCCGCTGCATACGAGCGAAGAAGGGCATTGAGCGATGCCACCTGGGGATTTTTTTCTTCCGTCCGTTTCCATTTTGGATTGACATGCAGCGTGGATTGAATGACCGGAATGACGGCATGGGCGCGCAGCGTATCGAGGATCTTCACGTAGTTCCGGAAGATCGTCTCTACCGGCGCATCGGCATACAGGTCGTTGATCCCGGCCATCACAAAACAGAGTTTCGGTCGCAGCGAGGTGACGAACCGCATCCGCTGCAGCATGCCGACGGTGTTGTCCCCGCCGATCCCGCGGTTGACGATCCGTTCCCGTCCGAGCAGCTCGGTCCAATTCCCGCCGGCGGTGATGGAATTGCCAAGGAAGACCACGTCCGCCGAACGCACTTTGGACAGCGCGAACATTGCGGTCAGATTTTTATACACGGAACTTTTTAAATAGAGCGAATCGTACGCCGTTTGCGATAGCGCGGAGGAAACGAGCAGGAACAATGTCAGGATGGCCGTTTTCATTTGATCCCGAGTTTAGTCCGGAGAAACGCCACCACGGCCACGTTCGCATCGGCCGTCATCGATTTATTGTGGTTTGGATTGCTCGGATTGGCGAAAGCGTGAACCGCATCGTAATTTTTCACCGTCAATTTTTTCTTTGCCGCCGCCATATTCTTTTCAAATTCGGCGACCACGGCGGGACTGATATGCGAATCCTGCGTCGCAAAGATCCCCAGCACATCGCACTGCAATGTCCGGAGCTTTTTGACATCCTTCTCCGGCATGCCGTAATAAATCACGCAGCCGGCCGCCTGTTTACCGAGCATCAGCGATGCCTGCAGCGACCAACCGCCGCCGAAACACCAGCCGATCGTGGCAATTTTCGCTTTTTTCCCGACGTACGTTTGTGCCGCCGTTATGATTGTCCGGATGCGCGTTTCATCCGTTTCACCGATATATTTGCGGGCTGAATCGGCCGTCTCGGCGATCTTGCCGTCGTACAAATCCAACGCGATCACATGAACATTTCCCACTTCGCGATGGAGTTTTTCCGCCTCCTGTTTGATGTAATCGTTCAATCCCCACCATTCCTGAAAGACAAAAAGAACGTTGTTGGTCGGTACGGCGGAGCGGACTTCGTATATCCGCACTTCCTTCCCGTCCGCCGCGGCGATGTTCTTTTCCTGGCCGTTCACCGATTGATAAAAAAACGGTTCGGGTGATTCGTGCAGTGCGGCGAATGCCAATTCTTTTCCGAATGCGGCAAACTCCGCCGTGGCGGTCGGCGCACAACACGGCTGTTTTTCTTTTTTGTCGCCGCCGGCGAACACGATCGCGGTGCAGAGGAATAGCAGAAAGAACTGTTTCATATCAACTCCTGAATGAATGAACGATTTTCACACAACAACATTGGCTTCCCGTTCCAGCGGGATGCCGAACGTGGCGAAAACGCCGGATTGTATTTCCGCCGCAAGTTCCAAAAGTGCGGCGGTCGTTCCGCCGCGATTTACCAGCGCCAGGGGATGATTCTGCGAGATCGCAACACCGTTTTTCGCGTACCCCTTGGCAAATCCCGACCGTTCGATCAACCACGCAGCGGGGATTTTACTCTTTCCACCGGCAGGAAACGACGGCACCGGTGTGCCGTCTCCTGTCCGTTTCCAGATCTCCGTAACACGGTCCAGCACTGACGGATCGACAACGGGATTTAAGAAGAACGAACCGACCGAACGGGAATTAGGATCGGCCGGATCGATCACCATCGATTTTTTCTTTCGAAGACCCAGCACAATCGATCGCACGGCACGAAGCGACTCGCTTCCGTTCGCCAGCGACGAGAGGTCGACCGCCGCGTCGATCTGTTTCTTTACTTCCGGATAATGGATCGTCGGACCACCGTTCTTCTTCAACCGGTATGTCACCTCGGTGATGATAAATCGATCCGCATCGCTCGACTTGAAGCGGCTGAAACGATATGCAAACCGGCAGTCCGCATTTGTGAACAGGACCTCTTCACCGCCGGTGCGTTCGATCGCCTTTACCGAAACGATCGTCTCCTTCACTTCCTGGCCGTATGCACCGACATTTTGTATTGGTGTGGCTCCGACGGAACCGGGTATTCCGGACAAACATTCCACACCGGCAAATCCGGATTCGACACAACGGAACACAAACGGATCCCATTCCTCACCCGCTCCGACCTTTGCTGTCGTTTCACCTTCTTGTTCGGTGATCGTTGTCCCGCGCAGGGCAACATTTAAGACCAGCCC
>CAZRWF010000010.1:0-57439 GCA_964603685.1 uncultured Chitinophagaceae bacterium | reverse complement strand
TCGTTGGATGTGAAGAATATCTCCTTTGTACTGTCGGATCTGGACAAAACCAAACCGAGCCGTGATTTTGTCCGCTCGTTTACAAACTCCGGCTACTTTACGCAAGAATATGCTACGGAGGAGTACGGCGGCCTCCGTCACTATCTGGACAACAGCGATGCCGCGATGGCGTTGGTGATCCCTCCGGGATTCGGAAATTCCCTTATCCGATCCGAACCGGTATCGGTGCAGTTGATTTTGGACGGCAGTGAGGGAAATTCAACGGCAATCGCCGCCGGATACGCCCGGCAGATCATCGCCGGTTTTTCACAGTCCATTCTTGTCGCGACGATCGGTGCTTCGCCCCCGGGAGGTGTTTCGGCAGAGATCCGGGCCTGGTACAATCCGAGTTTGCGCAGCAGGAATTTTATGGTGCCGGGGATACTTGTGCTGATCCTGCTGATCACCACGACCAATCTCACCGCCATGGCCATCGTGAAGGAGAAGGAGATCGGCACGCTGGAACAGTTGATGGTCACGCCGCTGCGTCCGGCGGAATTGATTCTCGGCAAACTGATTCCGTTCACGGTCATCGGTCTCATCGTGGTGTCGGTGGCGTTGCTGGTGATGACATTCGGTTTTTCGATTCCGATTCGCGGCAGTGTTGTTCTGCTCTATGTGATGTCCGGATTGTTTCTTTTAACGTCGCTCGGACTGGGACTGTTTGTCTCGACCGTGTCCAAAACGCAGCAGCAGGCGATGATGGTGGGAATGTTTTTCGTCATGCTGCCGATGATGTACATTTCCGGATTCGTTTTTCCGGTGGAGAACATGCCCGATCCGCTCCAATGGATCTCGGCGCTGATTCCGATGAAATATTATTTGACCGCTATCCGGTCGATTATTCTAAAAGGTGCGGGAATCGAACAGTTGTGGTTTGAGGCGTTGATGCTGCTGGGAATGGGTCTGGCGGTGTTGACGGCCAGCGTTCTACGATTCAAGGAGAAGTCGGATTAAAAAAGAGGATATCCGAGCGAGAAGTAGGCGATCGTCGGACCGAGCGTGAACGGTTGTTCCAGCAGGTCCCGACGGACATAAAAACTTTTTCCGATCGACACATTCACCGGGCCCGCGGGAGTGTCCAGCGACAACCCCGCTCCGATGCCGTGATGAAAATCGCGGATGCGGATATCTTCACGCTGCGGCCAGAGATTTCCGAAATCATACCGCAAACGTAAGTAGGTATCCCATATGAGCGTAAAAGGGAATTTGGTTCGGAGCCCGAGACTCGTCAGAAAGATCTGCCGCCCGCGCGTGTTGTATTCCCGCAATCCGTAGAACGATTCCTCGCCTCCCATGGCGAACTGCTGCGTCAGGGGAAGCGTTTGATCGCCGAATCCGATGATGAGCCGCGGATGGAGCGTAAATCGTTCGTAGGAGGTATTCGTTTCGTACGAAAAATAGATTTTGGAATATCCGACGTCGCCGACGACGCTTTTCAGTGTGGAGATGGCGGTCTCCCACGAAAAATGCGACAGCGACCCGCTCCGGGCGAACGGATACCGGTCCCGGGAATCGATTGTCGAACTCACCCGGATCGCCTGCAGTGTGAATTTTTCCGGTTGATATCCGCGTCCCGAAATAAATTTAATCTCGTCCGCTTCAAGTTTATATTCCACGTCCACCGTTCCCAGCCGTTCCACCTGTTGCCCGAGTTGGAAAAGAACGCCGTAGAGGATCTGTCGGTACTCTCCCACGCGAGACCGGTCGAACGACTTCCGGTTCGTGCGGAACGGGTCATTTTCGTAGGTGAAAATGTCCCGGACATCATAATAGAGGTCCATGTTGAACGTCAGGTACGAATTAAAGATCCGGTTCGCCTGAAAATCAGCCACATACCTCCTGTTTTTTAATCCCCCCGAGAAACTGGCGCCGGCTTCGGTCGCCGTACCGAGCAGGTTTTCGTTCCGGAACTCGACCGACGGCTGGAGATTTCGCTCATTGTCCAGCCGGAATCCGAGCCGCGAAACCTCCGTCGGTTTTTCATCCATGTGGATGGTGATCACCGGTTCGGCATCCTCAAAGCTGACATCCATCAATACTTGATTGAACAAGTTTGTGCCGTAGAGGTTCACCAGCGTTTGTTTCCCTTTGTCGACCGTGAAGAGGTCGCCGTCGCGAAACTCCAATTCCCGGCGGATCACCCAGTCCCGGGTCGTTTCTTTCCCGCGAAAATAGATCTTCGCGATCTTCCCTTCGTTAAGGGTGACGGTCAACGTTCCGCTGGCGGAATCAAACGACGTCGACCGGACGCGGGCGAGGGAATATCCGGCGCTGCGATACCGGGACAACAGATGTTCAAACGCCTTCTGCAGTTTCGGAAGGTTCAGCGGTTTGTTGACGAGGGAATCAAACGGAGAGTGCAGCGCTGCGGAATCAATCAAATAATTTTCCCGAAACATCACCCGGCGCAATTCCGGATTTCGTCGGGCGGAAATTGAAACATCGGCGGACGTATCGGCGAACCGAATGTCGGCGCTCACCTCGGAGTACCATCCGGCGGCATACACGGCGGTGACCGCCTGTTGTAATTGTTGCGACGTGACATTCCGTCCATTGCGGGAGAAGATCGCTCTTTCATCCGGTCCGACCGCAGAATCGACCCGCACCGATCCGATATTCATCGAAAAGGAGGTGAGGGGGGACTGATCGGTCCACAAACGGTTCTGCCGGAATCGTATGCTGTCGCGAAGGGCCTTCATCTGCTGTCCGGCGGCATACACTCCCTGTTGTACGACAAAATTTAATTGGGAAAAATCGACGGATGGATAAAAACCGAGGTCGGGAGTGATGACAATCGTCGCCTCTTCGAGCGAGCGTCGGTTCTTTTCCTGCGCCATGATGTTGACGATCTGGTCGGTGACTTCCCACGGATAGTTGAGTTGTTCGGCCGTGCGGAGCGGGCTGACGGTGTTGACCGCAATGATGATATCCGCGCCGAGTTTCCGCGCCACATCCACCGGAATGTTCGAGATCAACCCGCCGTCGGTGAGCGAGAGAGAATCCTTTTTCAACGGGTGATACAACAAAGGAATCGATATGCTTGCCCGCAATGCTTCGGAGAGATTTCCTGACGAAAAGACCATTTGGGTGCCGGAGATCAGATCCGTCGACACACAACGAAACGGAATTTTCAGATCGTCGAAATTGCGGACGGGGTGATACAGGCTTTGCAGGGTGAGTTGATTGATAAAATTGGTCAGCCGCTGTCCGCTGGAAATGGCCGACGGGAGGACCGGAGTGAGTCCGTCGAAGCGGACTGTCAGTTGTTTCCGGTCGGCCGATACTTTGTGTGCGAGGTAGAGATCTTCACGTTCATTGTCCTGCGTGAGGGAGAGAATATATCCCCAATCGGTGGTATCGACCAGACGTTGGAGATCATCGGTCG
Source organism: uncultured Chitinophagaceae bacterium (assembly GCA_964603685.1). GTDB lineage: Bacteria > Bacteroidota > Ignavibacteria > UBA10030 > UBA8401 > UBA8401. The sequence goes on along the minus strand of CAZRWF010000010.1, from coordinate 54,012 downwards.
AATAACCGGACGCATATAATCCGCCGATGATCCCGCCGATGCTGGTGCCGACGATAAAATCGATCGGGATATTGTTGCGCTCCAGTTCTTTGATGACGCCCAAATGGGCAAATCCGCGGGAACCGCCGCCGCTCAACACGAGACAAATTTTCGGCCGTTGTGTCGGAGCAAAATAAATGCCTGAGAGGGAATCGATACCCGATGAAGAAACGGAAGGGGTGATCCGCAACGATTTTTCCTGGCCCGCCGACGGAGCAATGAGGAGGAAACAGAAAACGATGATGAATAAGGTGCGACGGTCGAGTTTCGTGAGCATAAAATATTGACTAAAGATACAAAAAACGGAAAGAAATTTCCCCTTTTTTATTTGAAACCTATGTCGAGTGATGGTTGCATCCTCCAATGATATTAGTCACAGACTAAATGGTAAATTCAATTATACTGAGGGTAAACAATTCACACTATGGGGGGTAATGGATGACCAAAAACGATACCACTGTTTTACGTCAGAGTCACAATGCGGTTCTCTTGTTCAAGGTGGTGGTCATTATTGCGGGATTCACCATTGCGCTGTTGATGCTTCCGCTCGAACTCTTTTTTGTCGTTGCCGTGATCATTATTGCGGTGCTGCAAAAAATAGAAAAGAGTTATTCGAAAAATGTTTTGAAGCAAATTTCGATGACACCGCAGCAATAGAAATACCATCACCAAGGATATCTTTATAAGGCGCTTCGGCGCCTTTTTTATTGGGAAGGAATAACATGGGATCTCTTCCGTTCTGTTGTTTTTTTACTGAAATACGGGTATGTACCCCAACTTCTCGTAACGATAATCGGCGACTTGCTTTTTCCGCCATTAATCCCTACCATTTTATATCATTCCTCACGAAAACCTCAAGGAGTTGCGATGAAACGCTTCAATGTTTTGGTCCTGCTGTCCGTCCTGTTGATTTCCTCTACATATTCGCAGCTGCCCAAGTGGCGGTATATGCGGGAGATAAAGTTTCCGGCGAGCGACACCTCGTTTGCCGTTCCGTATCTCTGCACGGTGACGGCATCCGGCCGGCTGTATGTGGCGACCTCTGCCGCGACGACCGTCGGAGCACACAATGCCATTTATTACGCCGATTCCACCGACACGGTGATGAAATTGATGATCGACTTCCACAAAAACGGAGAGTCCGATACTCTCACCGGCAATATCGGTTCCATCCGCGGTATTTCGGCTCTGAATAACGACATTATCATCAATTCGAGCGTTCCTTTCCAACGGTCGAAACCGAGTACGGTCAGTTCCATGTACTATTATATCGACGGTGATACGACGAAAGTCTCCAAGTTCGGATTTTATTTTTCGAATCCCGGACATGGAACGTTCAGCCACGGTGTGGCGGTGTCGAAAGACACGATTGCTTTCACCGGGGTGACCGCCGGTGCGGGTGGACCGGGTCCGTTCGTGCGAACGTATAATCTGACCAACAGTATCACCTCGCCGATCCGCGGCGCGTGGATCGGTGAAAGTAAAGTGGAAGTCGGCGGCACGCACACCGGCGGTGTGGATGTGATTCGTGATGTGGCACTCGTTCCCGGGAGCAGTTATTATGATTCGACGATGGTGTTGTACACTTCGCGTAATTCACAGTCGGACGGGAACGTGACGGGAGGTATCGCCAGCTGGACGGAGGGTAAACAATTTCCCGGTACCAGTGTCGCCAATTACACCAGCCAACGTGTTGCGGATCTGACCGGATATCTCACCTTCTCGACGAATATTCCGTACGGCATCACCGTCGACAAAAATAAACGGCTCTGGGTGGCCGGAACCGATTCGCTCAAACGCTGGGTGAAGGCGTTCGATGTCGCCGGCGGTTCGTTCGCATCCGAACGTTATGAACTTCCTTCCAAATACAGCGGGGCCAATCCCGACACGAACGGCGCACCGCTGCGCGCGCCGGGAGATGTCGCCTTAACCCCGGATGCACTCACGGCGTACGTAGTCGATATTTACACCCGGTCGGTTTATCAATACAAGTTCACAACCGCCACCACCTCTGTGGAAGAGGAAAAAAATATCCCTCATTCGTTCACGTTGCAGCAAAACTATCCCAATCCGTTCAACCCATCCACATTGATCGGATACACCTTGTCCCGTTCCGGCAACATAAAATTGACGGTGTCTAATGCGCTCGGCCAGACTGTGGCCGTCGTCGCAGAGGGGTACCGGGAAGCCGGGAAACACAACGAGGTCTTTACCGCCGGCGCACTCCCGTCGGGGGTCTATTTTTATTCGTTGATCACTCCGCTTGGTACATACACCAAAAAAATGATGTTGATAAAATGATTTTACCGGCGCACCGGATTCCGGTCCGGTGCGCTGCTCACTTTCCCATCGCTCCATGCGCCGTTCTCTTTTTTTTCTGACCCTTCCGATCGTTGTGTGTGCCGGTGTACTTTTTTCCCAGTCACAAAAAGGAAAAATTTCCGGCACCATCACCGATGAACGCTCCGGTGATCCGCTACCCGGCGTGAATATCATCGTGGAAGGGACAAAACTGGGAGGCATATCCGACATCGACGGGAATTATTTCATCTTAAACATTCCCCCCGGGAATTATTCCGTCACCGCCACACTGCTGGGGTATGCCCGTTCGACGCAAACCGGCGTGGACATCTTTATTGATCGGACGACGAATCTCGATTTTTTGCTGAAGGAATCGACGGTGGAATTCACCGAAGTGGTCGTGGTGGCCCAAAAGCCGAAGATCGTTCGCGATCAAACATCCACGGCGCAGACCATCGACGCAACGCAGATCCGGACGGCGCCGGTGGAAGGGACCCGCGGTGCGTTGGACCTCTCTGCCAGTTTCCAGAAGACCGCCACCGGAAATTACAGCGTTCGGGGATCCGGTTCCTATGAAGTGAATTTTCAGATCAACGGCGTTGATCAGGTGAACGTTTCCACCAGTTCACCCGGATCGTTCGGGAGCGACAAAGCGAACAATTCCTGGAAGTATGACGTCAACCCGATTGCAGTGCAGCAAATGCAGCTTATCTCCGGCGGCTTCGCGGCGGAATACGGAAACGCCCAGGCGGGTGTCGTCAAAGTGGTGACGAAGGACGGAACGCCGAAATTTTCCGGAGAGGTCCGTCTGGAATATCGTCCTCCCGGCCAATATCATTTCAACAAATATTTGTACGATCGGTCGAATTATGAGTGGCAAAAGTGGGGAACGTTCGACAAATGGTGGGAACGCCGCGACGCGTTGGCGACCGAACTCGGATTGGATTCGCAGAACCGGTATAAATATCTTTTCGACCGGCGGAACAACTCCTCCGCCGATTCCGCGGCCTATTATTCCATCGTCCGCCGGGAACTGGAATGGGCGCACGGTGTGTGGTTAAAAAATCATACGCCGGCGGATGACAATCCGTTCGGCGTATACGACTATCGGCAATACGCGTACAACAGAATCCTCTTCGGATTCGGCGGACCGCTCGGCGCCGATCCCGAGCTGTTGAAATTTTATCTATCCGGCGAATACCGGAAAAATCCGACACGGCTTCCGACACCGGAAAAAAATCAGGTCTTCCACAATTACATTCTGAGCGTCACGTATCTTCCCGCTGCCAATCACAAGATCAAACTGATGGGGATGTACCAGCGGTACCGCGGCGGCATCTGGTCCGGTTCGGACGATATCCGATGGTCGGGGATCGCATTCTCGCCGCCCGGAACCTCCACCAAATATTACGTCACCGTCGACCCGGTCCGGACGGAACAGACCACGACGCAAAGCATCAATTGGGTCTACACCGTCAATCCGCAATCATTCCTCGAAGCGACCGTTTCGCATCAATACGAAAAATATGAACTCCCGTACGAATTTTTGTACGGGTACGAACAGTCCGCCGACCGGCTGGACAGTCTCTACGACCGGGACGGCGGAGTGGTGCTGCGGGACGGTCAATGGTGGGAGAAGGATTATTTCCGGGCGCCGTTCAACTTCAGCACGAATTATTTTCAGGATAACCGGACCGACCACACCAACATCAGCGTCGACTACACGAATCAATTGTTGCCGACGAATCTCTTCAAAGCCGGCGCCCGTTTTTATTATTGGGACATGACCAATACCGGCGTCAATTCCAATTTTCTCGCGAATGCCTACGTTTCGCGGACCGGATTTGCGGAGCATTACCGCGCATATCCGTTCACTGCCTCACTCTATATTCAGGATAAGATGGAGTATTCGGGCATGGTTGCCAATCTCGGTGTGCGGTTGGAAACGTACAATTTTCAGGTGCAGACTCCCGTCGATCTTTTTAATCCATACTATCAGGGCGAATCGGGCTCCGGTATCCGTGGAAATCCGTTGACCAAAACATCCGAACTGCAATACACCGTTCTGCCGCGGTTGGGATTGTCGTTCCCGGTGGGAGAGAACACTGCCTTCCGGATTCAATACGGTCATTTTTCATCGATGCCGATCTTCAGTCAGGCGCTGTCGCAGCGAACGGAAAACGGCTGGACAGGCCGCGGAAATCCGAACTTGCGTCCGAAAAAGACGATCAATTATGAATTCGGCGTGCAGCAAGTGATCCGGGAAACACATCGATTGGATGTGGCGTTGTATTACAACGATCGTGTAAGTCAGGTGGGACTGCAGACAGTGGCGGCGTATTCGGGCAGCATCAACCGCCCGGCCGGAAAAACGAACGATCTTACCGATCTGTATTATTATACGACGTATGCGAACAATGCGTACGGGGCGACGACCGGATTGGAAGTGACCTTCGAAAAAATCGGGATCAGCCGATGGGGATACCGACTGAGCTACAATCTCTCCCAATCCACCGAAGGAAATTACGGCGACCAGACGATCTATCCCGCCAATACCAATCTTGTCTCGCGCGATTATATCGGCGATTATCTTTCTTATTCCGATCGAACGCATAACCTCCGTGCGCTGATCAGTTATTCATTGTCGAACGAAGAAGGGGCGGAGATCCTGGGGCTGTATCCGTTCGAAAACATGAATGTCGGCCTTACCTATTCGCTGCAATCCGGCGCACCGCTCACTTATGTGACGTCGTTCGATCTGAAGGATGTGGTGAACAACCGCCGGTATCCGCTGGAGACGTTGTTCGATTTCAGCGCGCAAAAAAGTATTTCGCTGGAAGGATTTTCTTTTCTTCTCGGGCTCCGGGTGATGAACCTGTTCAACAACAAACTTTTGACGCCGATGGACATCCGGAATGACGTTGCCGATTGGATCGAGCGGGGGATTACGATGGAAGATCCCGGCCTCGATCCGAACAGGATCAGCTATCGCGTCGCGCCGTACCGGGCGTTCCGGAACATTCCCCGGCAAATCTTCTTGACGATCGGATTGGGATTCTAATGACCGTGCGGATTTTTACAAAAATGATGGTTGCCGCGTGTATCGTATCGTTTTTGCCGTTGTCGGGGCAGACCGATACGCTTGTCTCCTCTCCGTCGCTCAGTTTTACGCGGGGAATGCTCTGGCACAGCGTATTTAACGGAAAAAGCGGACCGAACTTCGCCAACTGGGGAAGGCGCGGCATCGGGTTGGACTGGCCCGGTTTTGATGCGGCATGGATCAGCGAAGATATCGGCGGCCCGGCATCGCATCTCGTTACCGGAGGATTTTTTATCGGCGCCAAAAAGCAGGGTGACACCATCATCGCCGTGGAGGATTGGTCGCTTTATGGTTCGACGATCTCCGCCGAACTGAATGCAAAATATTCACTGAAGAAACACCGGCACAAATATCCCCGCGGGGAGAACTGGGGCATGCAGCGGTCGCAGCGCGAAGGGGAAGAGGTGATCGAAAGCCAATGGGAATACAATCCGGGATTCATTTCACAGGTCGATCCGGATGAACTGTTTCCGGTGCTTCCCGTCCGGGTCACACGTTCCGTCCATCAATGGAACGGTTCGCGCCGCGACGAAAATTATCTCATCTACGACTATGTCATTAAAAATATTTCGAACGAGATCGTTCCGGTCAATTCCCACACCGTCGACACGCTGTTCGGATTGCGGATTGTCTTCAATTACGCGCTGCACAGCAACTCCCGCGCCTGGTCGGTGATGTTCCCGCAACTGACGGCCGGTGCGCGCAATTGGTTCTTCGGCAGCGATTCCAATCAACGGATGATCTTCGGATACGGAAGAGATTACAAGGAATCATCGGAGGACCAGCCGCTGGGGTACGTTTCCACGCAGGGGTACCGCGTGAACGGAAATCCGGTCGGTGAATATCTCTCCCCGGCCTACGTGGGGATCAAACTGCTGTATGCTTCGCCGGAGTCGCAGTTCGGCGAACCGAGTTTTGTTTCGCGTTTCGGCTGGTCGGGTGGGAGCAACTCGGTCGATCTCAGCGGACCGGTGACGAATATCGGTTCGTTGGAAGCGCGGTACAATTTCCTCTCCGACATCGCCAACGCCAATGCCTTTGTCGGAAATTATTCCGACGTCACCTATCCGGGAAGGACGCGCATGTGGTCCATGATGCAGCTCGGGCCCTGGACGCTGGCGCCGGGCGATTCGATCCGGATCGGTTTTGCAGAGATCGTGGACGGCGTGGAGGATTCGTTGTGGTTCGGATCGCGGCCGAGTTTTGCGAACGCAAGTTATCAAAAATATTTCCAATCCAGCAACAATGCCCAACTCACCTGGAACTACAATCTCAATCACCCCGATCCACCGGTGCCGCCGGCGTTCACGACGGAATTCCTGAGGATCCGTGAAAAATTCGCCGCTACGGTGCTGTCGTGGGGAACAGAATCCGAAAGTATTCCCGATCCCGACGACAATACGCTCGATCTTGCCGGATACCGCGTGTACCGGTCGTTCCATCTCCCGACCGGACCGTGGCAGCTGGTCGGCACCGTCGTCAAAGGTCATCCGTCGTATTACAACGCGACGACGCAAAAATATTCCTTCATCGATTCAACGGGGGACATCGGCACGAACTATTATTATGCCGTGACGGCGTACGATACGGGAAAAGCGGCCTGGGTGGTGAACGGTTCAACGATCAACATTACCTTTACTCCCGGTGGAACTCCGTCGAAACGTGTTCCGCCGCTCGAATCGTCGATCTATGCCAACCGGATGGTCCGTCCGTTCAAAATGACTATCCCGCCGGCAGCCGCCGTGAACGATATTCTTGTCGTTCCCAATCCCTTCGTGATTTCGAAAGGATCTTCCCAAGTCGGCGCCAACGATGAGATTCTGTTTACGAATGTCCCGAATCCGTGCACCATTCGGATTTATACGGTGCGGGGCGATTTGGTGAAAACGATCGACGTTTCTTCTTCCTTCGGAGGGATCGTCGGCTGGAATCAACAGACCGACTTCGGACAGTTTGCGGAGAGCGGTGTCTATATCTTTCATGTTGATGCCCCGTCCGGAAAAAAGATCGGCAAATTCGCCATCATCCGATGAACCGAATACTCCTCCATATTGCACTCTTGGTGACGATCGCCGCCGGACAGGAATTCCGGAAAACGGCGACCTCCGGATTCGTTTTTTTGGAGATTCCTGTTTCGGCGCGGACGGCGGCTCTCAGTGAAGCTACCGTTGCTCTCTCCGATATGGGAGCGGCAGGTCTATTCCTGAATCCCGCATCGATCGGGTTTATGACGGCGGCGCATTCCTATACGGTCTCCTACGCTGATTGGTTTGCGGAGACGAAACATTACGGCGCCGCTTATGCGGTGGCGACGGCAGCGGGAAATTTCGGTTTCCATGCCGTAATGTTGGATTACGGAACGTTTCCGTTGACCTACAAAATTTCGGGCTCGCGATCGTTTCTTGCTGCCGGAACTTTTACCGCCAATGCTACGGCGATGGGAATTACGTACTCCACCGCATTAACGGACCGGTTTTCGTTCGGCGTCGGGCTGAAATATGTGAACGAAAAGATCCATGAATACGGCGCATCGAACATCTTGTTCGACGGCGGCATCATCTATTATACCGGCTTCGAATCGCTCCGTCTCGGCGCCAGCATGTCCAATTTCGGAACTGATGCAAAGTTTATCAACGATCCGTTCCACATGCCCACGATGCTGCGCATCGGCGTCGCATCCGAAGTGGTGGGGACGATGGATTCCGATCTGCGGATCACCGTGATGGGGGAGGCGCTGCATCCGAGTGATGCGCCGGAGCGGGTGAATGTGGGCGCGGAGATCGGATGGATGAAGATGGTATCGCTGCGCGGCGGGTATAAATTTTTCTACGATGAAGAATCATTCAACGCAGGAATAGGGATCAACGGCGGCGCTGTTGTTCCCGTTGAAGTCGATTTTTCTCTCTCTTCGTACGGACGCCTGGGCACGATCGTCCGCTTCAGCGTATCGGGAGGACTGTGAAATGATCGCCAAACGATATGTGATTTTTGCAATGTTGCTTTTCGCGGTATCCGGATCGTCCGCTCAGTTGCTGGAGATCAACGCCCAAGCCGGTTACAGCCTGCCGATAGGAAAACGATTCGGAGTGACCGATGCGCAGGGAATCGGCGGAGGGACGGAATTGGTATATGCGATTTCGGACAATCTGCGCTGGAGCGTCGGATTCGGATATCAACAATATGCGATCGATCAGGATGATGAAACGAACAAATGGGGATGGGAGATTTGGAATCGGCGGTACCGGAACTGGGTGAATATTTATCTCAGCGACACGGCGACGTATGCCGGCAGCGTCACCGCCGTACAATCGATGGAAGTGCTGCCGGTAACACTCTCCGCAATCCTCGATCTTCCGTTGACGGAAGAATTATTTCTCCGCACGTCGCTTGGCGGGGGAGTTTCTTTCTACACGCGGAAACTTCATCATGAAGAACGCTGGATTAAAAAATTTCCGTCGGATAATCATCGCTTCGAATATACCTTCCACAATTTTGCCCCGTCCAAAACAGGACATCCGGTGACGGCCCATCTTGCGGTCGGCGCAGTCTGGAGAGTATCCAGGATTATCCACCTTAACGGCACGGTGCGGTACGGTCTCACGATCTCGACGCCGGGAGAGTGGGGATACGATCAATATCCGTTCAATGGAACGGCAACAATTGGCGGAGGGATCAGTTTCCGATATTGATGAAAACAACATTATCCATAGTGTTCGCAGTTTTGGCCGCCCTGCCGGCCGTAACATGGTCGCAAAGCAGCAGCGTAATTCTTTCCGGTCAATTCATGTCGATTCATCCCTCCGGAACATTCGAACGGCGGATGATGCCGTCGTTCGGTTATGCCCTCTCCGGCCGCGAAGCCGGTTATAACAATCCGCGCTGGGGCGGATTCGCGGAATATGCGGTGTTTGATAAGGAGAATACGGACGCACTCTTCATTAAACGGAAAGACACGCTGAATGGAACAGTGCGGGACCTGACCTTCCCGCTGCGATCGTTCGATATGAAGATGGAATATTTCGCCCTCGGGGTTACGGCGAACTACAACATGGTGTCGACCGCCGTTGCGGATCTCAACGCCACAGTGGGATTCGGGATTTATCAATGGAATTTTACCCGGGCTGCGTATTTCGATTCCGTAAAGGTTGATACCGGAACCACATCGCAAAAATTCAAATTGATCGAATATATTCAGGTTCCCGCACTTTCACAGCGGGATTGGAGCGGCGGACTCGATCTCGGCGTAGATGCGGAGTTAACACTGTTCTCTCCGGTGCTCCTCTCCGTCGGGATAAAATATCAGATCATCCTCGGCGAACTGTGGCCGACGCTTAAACTGGACCTGGAAAATGTAAGCGGCATTCAATCCTTTCAATTTACTGCCGGCGTCAAATATTTGTTCGAGTGATCGTTCGTATTTCGCAGAATCTTCGTGAATCAGCCGACGTTCTTCTTTTGCGTACCTCCGGTTAATTGAGTAAATTCCATCCAACGGACACACCGTTTTTCTTCGCCCATCGAATTCCCAATGAAATTATCATCCCTCGTCGGTCATGTCACGGAACTGTACTCCGACATCATTTCTTCCGGCCGTCCCGCCGACAGATTGATGGATCACTTTTTTCGTGAACGGAAGTATCTCGGTTCCAAGGATCGGCGATTTATCTCCGAAACGATCTACGCAATGCTTCGCCATCGATCGCGGATCGATTGGAGCCTGACGATGGCCGGAGAGACGGAAGGAAATATTTATCGTTGTGCCGCCGCGCTCCTGTTTACCGGTTCAACCGAACGGGAGCGGCTCGCCGGGGAACTTCAGATTCCCGCAGAGGTGCTGGACCGGATCGAACGGGCTGTCCGGATGGAGCCGAACGGCGAATCGCCGGCCGCCGCCGTTGCGCTGAAATATTCTTTTCCGGAATGGATGATTGACGAGTGGAAAAAATATTTCGGCGAAGATCAGATCGATCCTCTTTGCGCCGCATTAAACACACCGGCGCCGCTGACCATCCGCGTGAATACCCTTAAAACCACCAGGGAGGAATGCCGTCAACGGCTTGCTGCCGAAGGAGTGGAAACGTTGCCGGGGGAATATTCTCCTTTCGCACTCCACCTGAAAAAACGGATGAACATATTTCAGCTGAAATCGTTTCAGGATGGATTTTTTGAAGTGCAGGATGAAGGGAGCCAGCTTCTTGCTCTGTTGGTCGACCCCAAACCGAAATCCAAAGTGATTGATGCCTGTGCCGGAGCGGGAGGGAAAACATTGGCGTTGGCGTCGATCATGAACAACCGGGGAGAGATCTTCGCATGGGATGTCCACTCCGTCCGTTTGGAAGAACTGCAAAAGCGGGTTCGCCGAAACGGCGTGGATACCGTGCGGACAACGGTCATCAAAGAAGATACGGTTTTGGAACAATTCACCGGAGTTGCCGATGCCGTTTTGGTCGATGCGCCGTGCACCGGCACCGGCACTATCCGTCGGAATCCGGGCATGAAGTGGACCGTGACACCGGCGATGACCGCGGAACTGACCGAAAAACAATTGTCCATTCTCGAACGGAACGCACCATACGTAAAACCGGGCGGCCGGCTGGTGTATGCCACTTGTTCGTTGTTTCGCGAGGAAAATGAAGGGGTCGTGGAGCGATTTTTGTCGCACCATCCGGAATTTGAAACGGTGGCGCCGTTGACCATCCTTCAGCGGTATCAGCTTTCCCTTGCGGGAAATGATCGGTATTTTCAACTGTTGCCGCACCGGCATTCCACGGACGGATTTTTTGCCGCCGTGTTTAAACGAACCACAAAGGAACACTCATGAGATTGCTTCTGTTATTGATCGTCATAACCGCCGCCGGATGTTCATCCTACACGGACGAAGAGTTGTGGCTGAAAGTGGAGGGGGCGAAGTCCCGCAGCAATTGGGATTCCACTTTGCAGGTGGCGCAAAAAATCCTCGACGAATATCCCGACGGCCGGTTCGGCGGATGGGCGCGGTTTGCGGTCGCCGAAAGTTATCGCTTTAAAAACCAGCCGCGCGAAGCGCTCGATAACTATAAGATCTTCATCGACCGGTATCCGGCAATGCCGCCGGCGGCCGTTTCAACTTTCCTGGTCGGCTTTTTGTATGCGAATAATTTGCAGTTGAACGACAGTGCAAAGTTCTACTATGAATTTTTCCTGCAAAAATACCCGGACCATGAACTGGCGCCGACCGTCACACTGGAATTGGAGACGATCGGAATGTCGCCGCAGGAAGTGCTGGAACTCCGCTCCGGCCAACAACGTCCGATCGTAAAAAAATAATGGAAAATCCCCGGACATATCTCCAACCCGATGTTGTTTCCACCTTAGCGAACATGGAACTGCGCGCACGGCTGGTGGTGGAAGGATTTATCACCGGTTTGCACAAAAGTCCGTATCACGGATTCAGCGTCGAGTTCGCCGAACACCGGCAATATATGCCCGGCGACGAGATCCGGCGGGTCGATTGGCGCGTGTACGGCAAGACCGACCGGTTTTATGTGAAACAATTTGAGGAAGAAACGAATCTCAAATCGTACATCGTCATCGACACCAGTGCGTCGATGCGTTTTGCGTCCGATGTTCCGCCCTCATCGGGCGGACGGGTATCGAAGATCACCTATGCCTCATATCTCGCCGCCGCATTGTCGTATTTGATGATTCAACAACGCGACGCGGTCGGTCTTTCGACCTTTGATACGGAAATACGGACCTCCATTCCACCGCACGCCACAAAACAGCATCTGCGCCGGATTCTCGTGGAACTGGAAAAATTGAAGACGGCCGAAGGAACGAACTCCGGCGCGGCGCTTCATCGTTTAGCGGAGCGGATCACACGCCGCGGACTGGTGATCGTCCTCAGCGATTTGTTCGACGACCCTGCCGCAGTGATGGCGGCGTTGAAACATTTCCGGCATGCCCATCATGAAGTGCTGGTGATGCACGTGCTCGATCCGCTCGAACGTTCGTTCGCTTTCGGCAGCGATGCCGTGTTCCGCGATGTGGAAACGGGGGAAATGATCACGACGCAACCGTACCATGTTCAAAAGGCCTATCAGCACGCAATGCGGGAGTTTATTGAACGGTATAAGCGCGAATGCCGCGAAAATTCGATCGACTACCTCTTATTAGACACTTCCGTGCCGTTCGACGTCGCGCTTCTGAATTATTTGAACAAACGGAAACGGATCGGGTAAATCTTCAAAGATCCGGAGCGGGAATCTCGATAATCTCCACGCAGCAATTTTTTTGCCTCTCCGTCATTCTTTCCGTATCTTGCCATTTGAACTCCGCCCATTTTTGAGATGTTATCACCCGTGATGCGAGTTCCGCATCACACTTTCGTATGAAAATAAAGAGACGTGCCGCAATACCTCCGGTGGAATCCGAACAGAATACCCTGATCATCAAAGGGGCCCGCGAACACAATCTGAAGAATATCGACGTCGAAATCCCGCGCGATAAGCTGGTGGTGATCACCGGGCTTTCCGGTTCGGGAAAATCGTCCCTCGCCTTTGATACCATCTACGCCGAAGGCCAGCGCCGGTATGTGGAATCTCTCTCCGCCTACGCGCGGCAATTTCTCGGATTGATGGAACGTCCGGATGTCGATTATATCGAAGGACTGTCTCCCGCCATCTCCATCGAACAAAAAACGGTCAGCACCAATCCCCGTTCCACCGTCGGAACAGTAACGGAAGTGTACGACTTTCTCCGGTTATTGTACGCCCGTGTCGGCACGCAGTTCTGCGTGAAAGACGGGACCAAAGTGCAGCGGCAAAGCGTGGACCAGATCATTGATGCCATTCTCCGGTACCCCGCCGGGACGAAAATCCAGATCCTCGCACCGGTGATTAAGGGGAGAAAAGGTCATTACCGGGAACTGTTCGAAAAGATTTTGAAGGATGGATTTCTCCGCGTCCGCGTCGACAATGAAGTGCAGGAGATCACCAAAGGGATGAAGCTGGACCGGTACAAAATCCATAACATCGACGTGGTGGTGGACCGGATACAGATCAAAAAGGACATCCGGACGCGGGTGGCCGATTCCGTGGAAGTGGCGTTGCAATTTGGCGACGGGGTGTTGATCGTCAACGATGGAAAACAGGACACGCTGTTCAGTAAAAAATATTCCTGTCCGGCCTGCGGCACGAGTTACGAAGAGCCGGCGCCGAATTCCTTCTCGTTCAACACCACCACCGGTGCCTGCACGACTTGCGAAGGATTGGGGGAGAAAAAGGATTTCGACCTGTCGTTGATCATTCCGGATCGTTCCCTCTCGATCCAACAGGAAGGGATCGCGCCGCTGGGGAAACCCCGGTCCACCTGGTTTTACGCGCAAGTACGAGCGGTGCTGAAACGTCACGGGTATACGTACGATACGCCGATTGACCGGTTTTCTCCGACGGCGTTAGACGAGCTGCTGCACGGCACGAACGGCGAAAAAATCGAGGTCGAATACGTGTACGCGGGAGGGCGGGTGACGAAATACAAACACCGGTACGACGGCGTGATGAAAATGCTCGGCGAATATTATAACGACACCGCATCGTTGAAGATCCGTGAATGGGTGGAGAGTTATATGAGCACGAAAGTCTGTCCCGATTGCGGCGGCGGGCGCTTGCGGAAGGAAAATCTCTCCATTCAATTGGTGGATGCCGCATCGGGTGTTCGTCATTCCATTGCGGCGGTCGTCCGACTCTCCCTTGCGGATGCGTTGTCCTTCTTTCAAACCCTGTCGTTCGACGAACGACGGATGGAGATCGCCCGGCCGATCCTGAAAGAGATTAAACAACGGCTGGGATTTATGGTCGACGTCGGATTGGGATATTTGACGCTCGACCGTTCGGCGAGGACTTTGTCCGGGGGCGAAGCGCAAAGGATCCGGCTCGCCACGCAAATCGGCAGCCAGTTGGTCGGCGTCTTGTATATTTTGGATGAACCAAGCATCGGACTTCATCAACGCGACAACACTAAATTGATCAGCTCGCTGCACCATTTGCGGGATCTCGGCAATACGGTATTGGTGGTGGAACACGATAAAGAGATGATGGAAAACGCCGATTTTATCGTTGATCTCGGACCGCGCGCCGGAGAACACGGCGGGGAATTGATCGCCGCCGGTTCACCCGAACAATTCCGGAACGGACTGGCCTCTTCGGTCGGCGATCGTTCTTCGACCATTTCGTATTTGACCGGGAAAAAACGGATCGACGTACCGCCCGTCCGGCGAAAAGGGAACGGAAAAACGTTGACTCTCACCGGCGCCCGAGGAAATAATCTTCGGAATGTCGATCTCACGCTTCCCCTCGGCACCTTCACTTGTATCACCGGCGTGAGCGGCTCGGGAAAATCGACGCTGATCAACGAGACGATATATCCGATTCTTTCTCAAAAATTTTATAAGACGAAGATCCCCGTCTATCCCTACACCGCCATCACCGGCGTGGAAGAGATCGACAAAGTGATCGACATCGACCAGTCGCCGATCGGCCGGACACCCCGTTCCAATCCCGCCACCTATACCGGATTGTTCACGTTCATCCGCGATCTGTATGCTCAACTGCCGGAGTCCAAAATCCGCGGGTACAAGTCGGGCCGCTTCAGTTTTAACGTGAAAGGGGGACGATGCGAAGCATGCGAAGGGGACGGCGTGAAAAAAATCGAAATGAATTTCCTCCCCGACGTGTATGTACAGTGCGATGTCTGCCGGGGAAAGCGGTACAACCGCGAAACACTCGAAGTGCTCTTTAAAGGGAAGTCGATTTCCGATGTGTTGGAAATGACCGTGGAAGAAGCGCTCGGTTTTTTCACCGAAATGCCGGTGATGAACCGGAAAATTCAAACATTGTTCGATGTCGGTCTCGGTTACATTCATCTCGGCCAGCAGGCGACGACGCTCTCCGGCGGTGAAGCGCAACGGGTGAAACTCTCCACGGAACTGTCGAAGGTCGGCACCGGCAACACGCTCTATATATTGGATGAACCGACCACCGGACTGCATTTCGACGACGTAAAAATGCTGTTGGATGTGTTGAACAAACTGGTGGAGAAGGGAAACACCGTTGTCGTGATCGAACACAATCTCGACGTGATCAAAACGGCCGATTGGATCGTCGACCTCGGTCCCGAAGGGGGTTCCGGAGGCGGATCGATCATCGCCGAAGGGACACCGGAAGCCGTCGCCCGCAACGGCAATTCGTACACCGGAGTCTATTTGCGGAAAGAACTTTCTCTGAAATAATATTTGCCATGACTCTTCCGACCACACCGCAGGAACGAAAGATCATCCACGCGCACCGGTCCGCCTTCCGGTCGATCGAATCGATCGATGCCGATGCATTGGCGCATATCGATATGAGCGAGCCGCTTCACTATACGGACGGCACCGAACCGCCGCAGCCGATCGCCACGCGCGTCGGTATGGAGTGGAACGATCTCGGCCTGCTGGTGTACTTCCGCGGCCGTTTTGAACATCTGCGATTGATGCCCGCGGACACGTCCGATCCGGGCGGGGCGAAGACACATCGATTGTGGGAACGGAGCGATGTGTTTGAAGTGTTCGTCGGAAAAGAAGCGGCGCGGACCGGACTGTATAAGGAATTTCAAGTCGCGCCGGACGGTCGCTGGCTCGACATTGAAGTTCACCGGCCGCTGGGCATTTCCAATCATTATTGGCATTCCGGATTCCGGTGCCGGTCGTTCATCGACCATGAAATGCAGATTTGGTCCGCGGTAATTGAACTTCCGTGGAATTGTTTTGGTTTGAACAACAAGACGTCGGACGAGTGGAACATCAATTTCTACCGGGCGTCGGGAAAATTCCACGGCGATGAATTGTTGGCGTGGTCGCCGCCGGGGACCGGCGAGCGATGTTTCCACCGGTATCAATTTTTCGGCACAATCGATTTTCTCCAATGAAAAAATTTTTGTTATTCTTTTTTATCGTGTTCTTCGGCGCGTCGCGCCTGTTTCCGCAGGATTCCACGCGGGTCTCCGAAAGCACCACGGAGGAGAACATCGCGTTGATTACGATGACGGGAATAATCATTCCGCTGGCGCTCATCGGAACCGTGGTCAGTGCCGCACCGCCGAGTGCCGGCGTGGTGGTGAAAAACGGAACGAGCTACGGAGCAATGACGATCGAAACCGGCGTCGGAACCGGGGATTTCCGGCAGACGGGGATTTTTTCCGATTGGCGGCTGGCGTTCAGCTATACGTATGTGGTCAGTGCCTCAGTGCGTGATTTCGTCCGCGGGGAGATTAAAAGGGACTTCCATTTCGAATTTGTCGATCGGCGGAAAATTTTCCTTTCCGGTTTTCACGTTAGCGCCGGACTGTTGACGGATTTTCCGGAGGATGGATACAGCATCGGCGCCGGAGGGTGGGTGAAATCGCCGTGGTTGAATTATTTCGGATTTTTTCCGCAACACACCTTCGGGATCACCTACCGATACAATAAATATTTCGGCGGTACGGATTTTCACGAAATAACGCTCGGCGTCGCCTCGTCGTTCACGTTTTAGAGACCCACGGATTCTCCCGGAGAAAAAATCTCCACTGTTTTTCCTGTGCCGTGCTGATGCCGATTCTTCCCGACACACCGATTCGGGATTTCGGTACCGCGATCCCTTCCGTCAGAAAAATATCGGTACCGGTCAGATCGATCCCCGACTGAGTCACGGTAAGTCCGAACGCCTGAGCGAATTTGGCCGGACCGTTCGTCAACAACCGAAGTTCGGCGGGAACGGCCGTGCCGTCGGCCGACAAACCACGGAGTGTGGACTTCACCTTTCCGGGGCGACCGCGCCGCTTTCGCATCTCGTCAATCCCTTCGATCGGTTCAACGGCGCGGATCAAAACCGCTTCGCCGATCCCTTCTTCCGCCGTGACCACATTGGCACAATAGTGTAATCCGTACGTAAAATAAACGTATAAACATCCCCCGCGTTCGAACATCGGTGCATTCCGACGGGTTTTCCCACGGTAAGAATGTGAGGCGGGATCGTTCCGGAGATAGGCTTCCGTTTCCACAATGCGGCCGATCAGGCGTTTCCGGCCGAGCGTACGAACGATATATTTGCCGAGCAGCTCTTTGGCGACGGTCAATGTCCGCCGCGTATAAAACGAACGGGGAAGCGGATTCATTATAAGAAGGAATCTTGCCGGGAAGAGGATCGCTGTTTTCCGAAATGGCGGAACGCGGCATCGGTCGCTTCACGGCCGCGGGGAGTCCGTTGAAGGAAACCTTCCTGGATCAGATACGGTTCGTACACTTCTTCGATCGTTCCCGCTTCTTCGCCCACCGCCACGGCCAGCGTGGAAATGCCGACCGGGCCCCCTTGATATTTTTCGATGATCGTCCGCAGCAGGCGTTTATCCATCTCATCGAGTCCGTGTTCGTCCACCTCCAAAGCGTGTAACGCATATTGGGCGACTTCTTTCGTAATCACGCCGCGATGATGGGCCATTTTTTTATCTGCTTCGGCAAAGTCGCGGCAGCGTTTCAGCAGCCGGTTGGCGATGCGCGGAGTTCCGCGGGAGCGTTTGGCGATCTCGAGGGCGCCATCCTTGTCCACTTCGATTCCCAGAATCACCGCCGAGCGGATGATGATCGTGAAGAGGACTTCCGGCGTGTAATAATCGAGGCGGTTGTTGATGCCGAACCGGGCGCGCAGCGGTGCGGTGAGCAATCCGGCCCGTGTGGTGGCGCCGACCAGCGTAAATTTGGGAAGGGCCAGCTGAATGCTCCGGGCGCTCGGTCCGCTGTCGATCATGATGTCGAGCCGGAAATCCTCCATTGCCGAATAGAGGTATTCCTCCACGACCGCATTCACCCGGTGGATTTCGTCGATGAACAGAACATCCCCCTCCTGTAGATTGGTGAGGATACCGGCGAGGTCCGCCGGTTTGTCCAGCACGGGACCGGAGGTGATCTTGATTTCCGAACCGAGTTCGTTGGCAATGATGAACGAAAGGGTTGTTTTGCCGAGTCCCGGCGGTCCGGTGAGCAGCACGTGGTCCAGCGATTCTCCCCGTTTTTTCGCTGCGGCGATGAAAATTTTCAGGTTGTCGACGATCTTTTGCTGGCCGGAGAAGTCATCGAACGCGGAAGGACGGAGCGCATTGTCGAATTCTTTTTCGACGGCGGAGGTTTCAGGGGACGTCATGTCCGATTTTCTGGGCTGTTTCATCGTGAAGCGCTCACCGTTTTCCACATGGCTTCGATGACCTCGGGAATGCCGTCGTTGGTGGCGGCTGAGATGCGGTGCACCGTCACTCCCCGGGGAAATTTCACTTTGGCGATCTTCTTTTTCTGCTCCGCATCGGCGATATCCAGTTTGGTGAGTATGACCATGCTCTTTTTCTTCGGCAGATCGGCATTAAACGCCCGCAATTCGTTGACGAGTACGGTGAAATCTTTTTTGACGTCGTCGCTCGTGCAGTCGATCAGATACGCAAGCGCTTTGGTCCGCTCGATATGTTTCAGGAATTGGATCCCCAATCCTTTTCCTTCGTGCGCCCCTTCAATCAATCCGGGAATATCGGCGACGACAAAACTTTTATTCTCACGGTAATAGACCATGCCGAGGTTCGGCACCAGCGTGGTGAAGGGGTAATCGGCGATTTTCGGTTTGGCGGCGGAGATGGTGGAGATGAGCGTGGACTTTCCGGCGTTCGGGAAACCGACCAATCCGATATCGGCGAGCAGTTTCATCTCCAATTCCAAATGAAACTCTTCTCCCGGTTCGCCCGGCGTACAAACGCGCGGTGCTTGATTGGTGGGGGAACGGAACACCCAATTTCCTTTTCCTCCGCGCCCCCCCTTGGCGATGACAATCTCTTCGCCGTCTTCGGTGAGATCGGCGATCTGTTCGCCGGTCTCCGCATTGCGGATGATCGTGCCGACGGGAATTTTGACGACGATCGGCTCGGCGGAACGTCCCTCTTTGTTCGATCCTTCGCCGGGATTGCCGTTTTTCGCGATAAATTTCTTTTTATACCGGAAGTCGAGCAGCGTGTTCAATTGTTTGTCCGCCCGGATGATCACATCGCCGCCGACACCGCCGTTGCCGCCGTCCGGCCCCCCTTTCGGAATAAATTTCTCCCGGCGCCAGTGGATGATGCCGTTGCCTCCGTTGCCGGACTTGACAAATATTTTCGCAGAATCGATGAACATACGTTGTTACTTTCTTTTGCCGCCGTGTGTGGAGCGCGTGAGTGTGCCGGTGAACGGAAAATTCTCCTCCGCCATCCTTCAACGGGAATGGTTGTTGGAGAAATAGGATTGAAGTGCGTTTGTCAGGATGATCGCTTCCCGGGAAAAGGGATCGATGTCATTCATCGTAAAATAGTGATCGAGAGTCAATCCCGCATCCTCCCAGGTGGGGGCGGTGAGGACGCTGTCCATCATTTGAATATACTTCGATTCATCGCTGCCGAACAAGGATTTAATGATGGAAAGTTTATCCCGGTCCGGGATCTGTATCTGCGCAAAACTTTTTTTCTGCGGCTGACGGACCTGCGCCAGTTCTTCCGCCACGGAAAAACTTTTCTGCGTGAAGGAATCTTTCAATGCGTTCACCAATTCGTCGAAGAGGATCGATTGTTTTCCCTGTTCCCGCATCGAGGTCAAATGGTTCGTCACGGCGGGGAGTTTTTTGTCCTCAAAAAAATAGATCAATGCCCGCGTGGGCAGGTCGCCGCGTCCGCCGGAAAACGAATGCTGGTGGATGTAGCCGATAAATTCATAGAACGGAAGGGTCATCTTCGCCAGATCGTCCGCCGAATGGGAAGCGACGACCTCCGCATCGATCCGGCGGAGAAGCCGCGCCGCTTCGTCCCGTTCGAGATCCTGTTTGTTCTTTGCGGAAAGATGTTTTTCCAGGATCGTCCAATAGTACGGATAGTCGGAGCAATACCGGAATTTGCCCGCCAGTTCCGGAACGGTGAGAATATTTTTTTCCTCAAACAAATAACTCTCCAGCGTCCATTGCGGCCGGCAGAGGTAGTTAAACAGGAAATGGGTGCAGGTATCCAGTACACGTAAAAACTCTTCCCGCGAAAAAATATAATGATAGACGAGTAACACGTCCATCTGCTCCTGCAGGAGCCGTACATCATGCTGCGAATAGTCGAATTTGGAAGGACGGCGTTCGGTTTGGCGTTCCCGCAACAACTGCGTTTCCACCTCAGCCCGGAAGAAACTTTTAATGTTCGCCGGAATGTTTGATTCCAGGATGGTTTTCATTGCGATCGCCGTCGTATTGCCGATCGTCTGGCCGACCGCGATTTTTTGAATATTTTCCAGCTCTTGTTCAAACATGAGGTTGTAATAGGTTTTCAACAAATTATCGTTAAATTCCTTTGTAATCAATATATCATTTCGAAAGGGTGACCATGATCCATCATCTATTGTACGTTCTCCATCTGGCCGGAATGGCCGCCGTGATCCTTTTTTCACTGCAACTGTTGCTCAATAAAAGTGCGGCAGACTCTACGAGAAAAAAATTCGCCACCGTACTCATGTCCGCCTCCCATGCGCAATTGCTGACCGGATTCGCTTTGTTCTTTTTGCTGTTGTCCGAAGTGAACCACATGAAAGTGGGAATAAAAATGTTACTGGCGATAGAACTTTCCGTCCTGGCGACGATCTACCGGAAGAGGATGATGAACAATGCACCGCAAAAACCGTTGACGTTGATACTCATCCTTGTTTCAGCAATAACTATTACGGCTATTGCTTTTTTATGGTAATTCTCAAAATCCCGGTATAATTGGTGAAAAGAGTGAATTATTTTTTTCTTCCTCTACTGTAGAAAACCGGTGATTTTTTACTCAATCGGGCAATTAAAAACGGCTAATTTGAATAAAATTAGCCGTTTTTTGTTGGTAAAATTTCCTCAATGAATTGGCGTAGTTTTTGCGAAAGGTTTAAAAACACCAATAAAATAAAGATTTTTTCAACATTGTATTGACACTGCCTTATGAATAATATATATTTACACCAGTTGGTTAGAGAGAAACACTAAATAAATTTTCCAATTCACTTATCAAAGGAGTTCATATGGGAAAAGCAATGTCGAAATCGCAAATCGCGAGCCATTTTGCCGATAAATTCGGATTGAAAAAGAAAGTGGTAACGGAATTCTTCGAAGAATTATCAACTTTGGCCTATAAAGAAGCAGCAAATCAATTCACCATCCCTGGAATCGGTAAATTGGTTTTGGTGGATCGTAAAGCTCGCATTGGCCGCAATCCCGCTACCGGCGAAACGATTCAGATTCCTGCGAAAAAAGTTGTGAAATTCAAAGTGGCAAAAGCTGCAAAAGATGCGATTCTTGGTAAAAAGTAATTACTGAATCATTCAGTAATTTTTCAAAAACTCCATTCAGAAATGAATGGAGTTTTTATTTTAAATAAACATGCCGTTTTCGGGAATATTTTTGGAAGTCGGTCTTCTTTTCCTTATTTTAAGGAAAAATTTCACATTTCATGAAAAAACTAGCAATAATTTTCGTGATAGTGTTTTCACTTCTCGTCTCTTCTTGCGGAAACAAAAAATTTATGACGAAATCTGGCGTAAATGTTGAAGTTTTAAAGGAAGGCCATGGCGTGACACCGAAAGAAGGCCAATTGGTGACCGTCCATTATACCGGTTGGCTGACGGACAGCACAAAATTTGACAGTTCGGTCGATCGCGGTCAGCCGTTCCGATATCAATTCGGTGTCGGCCAGGTCATACAAGGATGGGATGACGGCATCGGAACAATGAAGGTCGGCGGAAAAAGCCGATTGACGATTCCGCCCGAATTGGGATACGGCCGGCAAGGGGCCGGCGGCGTGATTCCTCCGAATGCCACGTTGATCTTTGAAGTAGAATTATTGGGGATTGAATAATGCCGCAGCCCCATTTGATGATTCATATCGTTCCCGGCAAATGTGATTATTGCGGATGCTGCGTCGGTGTGTGTCCCGAAGACGCGATTGAACTGATGGAGTCGAAAATCGCATTGATCGAGGATCGTTGTACGAACTGCCGGAAATGCGTTTGGGCCTGTCCGTGGGAAGTCATCGAATTCCACCGGGACGGAGTGGAGCACCTGCCGAAACAGATGCCGCAGATGGTGAATGATGCGGTTCCTTTTTCTTAACACGAAAAAATTTTTCCATGAATGTTGATTATGATATTATCGTTGTCGGTGCCGGCCCCGCCGGTTCCACTGCTGCGCGGTATGCGGCGGCCGGCGGCGCGCGTGTGTTGATGCTGGAGAAGGATCGGGATGTCGGTTATCCGGTCCGGTGCGGCGAAGCGGTGAGCCATGAAGGTGTCGCACAATTTATCACTCCGGATCCGAAATGGATCGCCTCCTCCGTTTCGAAGTTTCGATTAATCTCTCCGAACGGCAGCAGCGTATTGCCGAAGCTGGATGGGGGAGGATATGTGCTGGAGCGGAGGATCTTCGACTATGAACTGGCGAAACTGGCGGCACACGAGGGAGCCGAAGTGATCACGAAAGCGTATGTGTATGACCTGCTGCGCGAAGAAGGGAAGATCACCGGCGTCAAGACCTTGATTAAAGAGAAGAAGGTCGACATCCGCGCGACGGTGATTATTGCCGCGGACGGTGTGGAATCGCGCGTCGGGAAATGGGCGGGAATGGATACGACGTGCCACATCAAGGATATGGAGAGCTGCGCACAGATGACCCTTTCCGGCATCGACGTGGAAGAAGATGTGCTCGATTTTTATTTCGGCGATCAGGTTTCGCCCGGCGGATACCTCTGGGTGTTCCCGAAAGGAAAGGATACGGCGAATGTCGGACTCGGCATCTCGGTCGACCAGGCGAAGAAAAAAGCGGCGATCAAATATCTGCAGGAATTTGTCGATCGAAAATTTCCGAAAGCCGCGATGTTGACGCATATTGCCGGCGGTGTGCCGTGCGCCAAAACAAATCCGGAGATCGTCAACGGAAATGTGATCCTCGTGGGGGATGCGGCGCACCAGGTGAACCCTGTTTCCGGCGGCGGGATCATTTCCGGAATGATCGGCGGAATGATCGGTGGACAAACGGCGGCCGAAGCGGTTCTCCGGGGCGATGTGTCGCACTTGCGCGAGTACGAAAAACGATGGCACAAACGGCTCGGCTGGCGTCATGACGTATTCTATAATATCCGGAACGCCATCGGCGGATTCGACGACCGGACATACAATAACATCTGCGACAGCGCGTTAAAACTTCCCGAAGAAAAACGGACACTCGGAGCGATCTTTCGTTCCGCATTGTGGAATCAACCGTCCATGATCATCGATGTGGCAAAGGTGTTCGTTTCCTGAACTATGAAAAAACTTCTCCCGGCCATTGTGCTTTTTTTGTTCGTTTTCGCCGGCTGCGGAGCGGCGGTTCCGCAACACGGCGCGCCGCAGGAGATCGTCGATCTCCGTGAGATCGATTCCTCGCTGGTGCTGGATATCCGGTATGCCACCGACAATAATTTCACCGGAACCGTTCTGTATCCCGTGGCAGCGGCGAAACTGCGCCGCGTCGCCGCCGAAAGCCTCGCCGCCGTGCAGCGCGAACTCCGTTCGCGCGGATTGGGGCTGAAAATTTTCGACGGATACCGTCCCTTGTCGATCCAAAAAAAATTGTGGGAAGTGGTCGCCGATCCGCGATATGTCGCCGATCCGAAAAAAGGTTCCAAACACAATCGCGGAGCGGCGGTGGATCTGACGATCATCGACTCGACCGGTGCCGAACTGGAAATGCCGACCGGCTACGATGATTTTACGGAAAAGGCGTCGCATGACAATATGGACCATACGCCGGCGGCGATCCGGAACAGGGCGATGTTGAAAGAGATCATGGAACGGCACGGATTCATCGCGATCCGCAGCGAATGGTGGCATTACGATTTCCGGGGATGGGAATCGTTCGATATTCTGGATGAACCGTTCTGACGGTGATGGAAGATTACACCGTCAAAAAGATCCTGCTTGTCCGTACCGACCGTATCGGCGATGTGGTATTGTCGCTGCCGATGCTTCCCATGCTGAAACGGAAGTATCCGTCCGCGAAGATCAGCGTGATGGTCCGGCCGTACACCAAAGAGCTGGTGGACGGTCATTCAAACGTGGATGAAGTGATTCTCTGGGATGAAACGCACACGTTTGCGGAATATGTCTCCCGGTTGCGCCGGCAACGGTTCGATGTTGCCATCGTGCCGTACCCGCGTTTCCGCATCGCGCTGCTGCTGTTTTTGTCGGGGATTTTGACGCGTGTGGGAACGGGATACCGATGGTATTCGTTCCTTTTTACGCACCGGGTATTCGAACACCGGAAGGATGCACAGCGCCATGAAGCCGAATACAATCTGAATTTGCTGACGGCGATCGGGATTGATCGTATCTCCCGTCCGGAGTTTGAATTTCGGATTCCGCCGGAGGCGGAACAGACGGTCGCCCGGATGCTCGCCGCGGAAAAGGTGGAGCGGTTTGCCGTATTGCATGCCGGAAGCGGCGGTTCCGCCCGCGATTGGTCTCCGGAAAAATTCGCCCAATTGGGCGATGCGCTGTCACGGCAGCTGGGACTTTCCGTGGTTCTGACCGGCGGCAACAACGAATCGGATCTGGTGCGTTCCGTCGCAGAGAAGATGGAGCGGCCGCCGGTGAATGTGTGCGGGAAGTTTTCGTTGAAGGAATTAGGTGCATTGTTCCGCCGAGCCGCCGTGTTTGTTTCCAATTCCACTGGACCGCTCCACATTGCGGCCATGTGCGGAACGCCGGTGGCGGCCTTTTATCCGCCGATCGTACAATGCAGTCCGGTCCGCTGGGGGCCGTTTACGGAGAAGAAAAAAATTTTTACGGCGGACAACCGGGTATGTCCGCTCTGTACGGGGGGAGCGTGCCGTTCGTCGGTGTGTATGGATCAAATTACCGTGGAACAGGTCGTTGCCGGAATTCAAGAACTACTTCATGATCAATAATTCGTTCCGCCGCTTTCGGCGGCTGTTGTTTTTGTTGACGCTGACCGCCGCGGGAATGTTCGCGCAGAAAGCGGAGAAACAGAATGCGTTCGCCGTCGGCGAACGGCTGTTGTTCGACGTCAACTTCGGCATCATCACCGCCGGCTATGCCGAAATGAGCATACCGCAATTCGATACGGTGCTCGGCAACACCACATATAAAGTTCAGTTCACCGTCCGCTCCACGCCGACGTTCGATCTGTTTTTTGAAGTGCGGGACCGGTACGAGACGTATCTCGATTCAGCAGGAATCTTTCCCTGGCGGTTCGAACAGCACATTCGGGAGGGAAAATTCAAGCGGGATTACACGGCGGTGTTCGACCAGCGGAGAGGAAAAGCGCTGACCGACGAGGGAGAGTTCGATATTCCGACGCACGTGCACGACATCATGTCCGCCTTTTATTATGCCCGCACGATCGACTATTCGAAAATGAAGATCGGTCAGCGGGTGCATTTGCAGAATTTTTTCAAAGGGAAGACGAATCCGCTGGACATTAAATATCTCGGCAAACAAAAAGTGGAAGTCGAGGCGGGAACCTTTCAATGCATCATCGTCGAACCGATGGTGAAAGAAGGGGGATTGTTCAAAAGCGAGGGACGGATATTGATCTGGTTGTCGGATGACGAGCGGAAAATTCCGGTGAAAGTCAACACCAAGGTCGTCATCGGTTCCATCGATGCCGAATTGCGGGAATATTCCGGCATCAACGGAGAATTACGGTCCAAAGTACCATGAACGCAGACACCATCGAAAACGAATCGGGGATCTTTCAATCCCTGCGGACACGCTACACACCGGGCTCCTTCGCCTTCGTGGCGCTCGCTCTCTTGTTCGTGTTGTACCAATTCATCGGCGGCGGCATCACGGTGTTGCTGATCGGCGCGGAGATCACGAAAGAAAATGCCGCCATGGCGCGGACGGCGACGATGATCTCGCAGATCCTCTTTTTGTTGATACCGACGCTGCTGCTGGCCCGACGGCAGCATGGGGCGCTGGCGGAAATTTTTCCGATGCGTCTGCCGGGCGGGAAAGAATTTTTTCTTGCGGTGGTCGGCATGTTCGCGTTAATGCAGACGGCGGAGATGTATCTGTTTGTGCAGAGCAAAATTCCCGTGCCGGAACAATGGCTGCCGTACATCGACATGATCAAACGCTCCATCGAAGAAGCGTTCCGCGTCCTGATCAGCGCCGATTCCGTTCCCGAATTGCTGTTTGTGCTTCTCGTGGCCGCGGTGACCCCTTCCCTCTGCGAAGAATTGATGTTCCGCGGATTGATTCAAAAGAACTTTTCCTTGGAATATGGAAGCCGGAAAGGGTTCCTGCTGGCCGGAACGATCTTCGGCGTGTACCACCTGAATCCGTTCTGGCTGGTGCCGCTGATCGCGCTCGGGATATATTTCAGTTATCTGCGGCATCGTTCCGGGTCGCTCGTGCTGCCGATCGTCGCCCATCTGATCAACAACGGTATGGCGACGGTGGGGGTGTATATGTACGGTGCGGTTGATTCGACCACTCCCACCATGTTTATGGGGGCTGAAGCGGAACCGAGCCTGGCGTCCGTTGTCGGAACGGGGGCGGTCTTCGGAATCATCTTTTATTTGGTATTGGTGCAATACCGAAAAGCGACCGAACAGAACGAAGGAGCGAACTGATGCCGAACGGACATTCCGCGGCGGAGAGCGCAGTGCCGGAGGAGGGATTTGTTCCGTTGTTGACGGTTCCCCACATTTTTGCGTTGGATTTAATCGGGAAAAATCTTCAGTTAAACGGCATCACGATCCGTTCCACGGCGACCGATGCGTCGGATGAAACGACGGAACCGCCGCACATATTCGTCCCCCGCGCCCAAGAGGAACAGGCGCGGAGACTGCTTTCCACTTTGGACCTCATGGATTTTACGAACGGTCATGGCATCTAAATTTTCCAATCTTGCGCCCCGCGTCGGCGTCGCGATTGTCGCGATACCGTTCATCCTGTATGCGGCGTATGCCGGAGGAATCGTGTTTCTGTTGTTCGTGCTGGCAATAGGCGTGGCGGCGCTGCTCGAATTTTTTGCGCTGGCGCGCGCCAAAGGGGCGAAACCGCAGACCGGTGTCGCCGTTGCCGGCATGACGGCGCTCCATCTCTCGTTTTTCCACGAACAGATACAAAATGCCGTCGTTCCGTTTTTTCTCGACAGCGGCGGCATTGCGTTGTTGATGAAGTTGCAGCTTTTTGCCACCGTTCTTTTTGTGTTCCTGACGCTTGTGCTTCTTGTGGAATTGTTCCGGAACGACGGTTCGATCTTTCTGAATGCCGGATTCACCGTTTTCGGCGTTTTGTATGTGGGAATGTTTCTCGCATCGTTGACCGGCATCCGTGAATTGTTCGGTGCGGAATTCCCGTACTATTTGGCGATGCAGCATTTTCCGCCGACCGTCGCCTTTACCGACGAGGTGCTGCAAGCGACGACCTATGCCTGGGGAGGGTGGACGGTGATCGGCATTTTCGTCTCCGTGTGGATGTGCGACACGATGGCCTATTTCGGCGGATTGACGATGGGAAAACATAAATTGTTTCCCCGTGTCAGTCCGAACAAAAGTTGGGAAGGCGCTGTGTGGGGGTTTGCCGGCGCGGTCGGCACGATGGTGCTCGTGCAGCAGTACTTTTTGCCGTATCTCACGCTGCATCAAGCGGCGGTGATCGGCACCATCATCGGCGTGTTCGGCCAGATCGGCGATCTGATCGAGTCGTTGATGAAACGGGACGCCGGAGTGAAAGATTCTTCCGGGTTGATTCCCGGTCACGGCGGAATGTTCGACCGGTTCGACAGTCTCATTTTCATTTCGCCGCTGTTGTATCTCTATATTGATTTTGTCGTCCTGTCCTGACGCACCGGCGGACGCCGGCGTTTGTTTTTCCGACAACGAACCTGCATGAATACCAAACAACAAAAGATCAACATCATCACCCTCGGCTGCGCCAAAAACACGGTCGATTCGGAGGCATTGTACAGCCAGCTGCTGCACAACGAATTCACCCTCACCGATTCGATTGACGACGCGGACATTGCGATCATCAATACCTGCGGTTTCATCGATGCCGCCAAACGGCAATCGGTGGATACGATCCTTTCCGCCGTGGAACGCAAAACGTCGAAACAGCTGGACAAAGTGTACGTGATGGGTTGTTTGGTCGAACGGTACAAGAACGATCTGCACAAAGAGATTCCGGAGATCGACAATTTTTTCGGCACAAACGAATTGCCGAAGATCCTCGAAACACTGGGAGCGCAATATAAATACGAACTCCTCGGCGAACGGGCGCTGTCGACCCCGAACTATTTTTCCTACCTGAAAATCTCCGAAGGGTGCGACAATCCCTGTTCGTTCTGCGCCATCCCGCTGATGCGGGGGAAACACAAAACCAAGCCGGTGGAACAGGTGATGGAAGAGACCATGCGGCTGGTGGACAAAGGGGTGAAAGAACTGATTGTGATCGGACAGGATACAACCTATTACGGATTGGACCTGTACGGTGAACGGAAACTGGCATCGCTGCTCACCTCGCTTGCCTCGATCAAGGAATTGGAATG
Organism: uncultured Chitinophagaceae bacterium; assembly: GCA_964603685.1. Taxonomy (GTDB): domain Bacteria; phylum Bacteroidota; class Ignavibacteria; order UBA10030; family UBA8401; genus UBA8401. Next base: position 24,951 of record CAZRWF010000010.1, on the reverse strand, counting down.
GATCCGGTTGATGTATGCCTTTCCCGCCAAGTTCCCGATGGACATCCTGCAATCATTCGCGGATCATCCGAAGATCTGCCGGTATATCGATATGCCGATTCAGCATGCGGCGGACAATGTTTTAAAGTCGATGCGCCGAGGCATTACGCGCCGGACCACCGAACAATTGATCGAACGCATCCGCACATCGGTGCCCGATATTGCCCTGCGCACCACGCTGATCGTCGGATATCCGAATGAAACCGAAGCGGATATCGAAGAACTGGTCCGGTTTATTCAACAGGTAAAATTTGACAGACTCGGAGTTTTTACGTACTCTCAAGAGGATGACACGACCGCCTACGGACTCGGCGATCCGATTCCCGAGGGGGAAAAAGAACGCCGCAAAGAGTACGTAATGGAGATTCAGCGCGCCATCTCGCTCGAAAAAAACGAATCACGCATCGGCAAACACACGCGCGCGGTGATCGAACGGATCGAAGAGGGAAATGCCGTCGGTCGGACCGAATGGGATGCGCCCGAAGTGGACAACGAAGTGTTCATCACGCGGATTCCGGGAATGAACGTCGGGGATTTCGTCCCGATTACCGTCACCGACGCCACCGAGTACGATTTGTACGGAGAAGTGATCAACACGCCGGCATCATGAAAATTATTCTTTCCATATTCCTGATTTCCCTTTCCCTTCTCGCACAGGTCGAAACGCGGAAACCGAAAACCGGATTCGAACACCCGGAATTTTTCGTCGATGCGATCAGTTTTTCCTCCGGAGATTCGTCGTCGTCGCGCGTGGATGTGTACGTGCAGGTGCCGTATCATGCCGTTCAATTTGTGAAGAACGGCGGGACCTACACGGCGAAATATGAAGTGACGGTCAACTTTATCACCGACGACAACGTCTCGGTCTCGGAAAAGATGTGGACGGAAGAGATCCGGTTAAAGGAGTTTTCCGAAACCGAATCGCGCAAAGCGTCGAGTTTTACCCACCGTTCGGTCTCCATCACGCCGGGAATCTACACGGTGCGGACGCAGTTGAGGGATTACGAATCCAAAAAGGTCTCCTTCATCAGCCGGAAGATCATCGTCGACAACTACTCCTTGAAGACACTTTCCGTCAGCGACATCATGCTGCTCAACCGGATGAATGTCGAAGGGGAAAAAACGAATATTTCTCCCAATATCTCCGGCAACATCGGCGAAAAAAGTTCCACCTTCTCCGTTTTTTTTGAAGTGTATGCGACCGCCGCGGCCGAATCGATCGAGGTGAATTACACCGTCAGCGACGGAAAAGGAAAATTGGTGCTGGCCGGAAAACGGTATCAGCGGTCGGCCGGTGCGAAAACGCAGGTGGTCATGGCCATCGACAGCGCGGATTATCCCGTCGGCGCCTACGCACTGACGGTGGAGGTGCGGCAGCGCAACGTTTCGGCGGACGTTATGCCGGTGGTGAAACAGAGGATCTTCATCGTTCGCTGGGGCAATATGCCGATCTCTATTTCGGATCTTTCAATGGCGATCAAACAATTGCGATATATCTCCAAGGCGGACGAATACGACATCATCACCAATGCCCCGTCCGAAGAAGAACAACGGAGATTGTTCGAGGAATTTTGGCGCAAACGCGATCCGAATCCGAACACAAAGCGGAACGAGTTTATGGAGGAGTACTACAGCAGGGTGGAGTACGCCAACCAGCATTTTTCGCATTATCAGCAGGGATGGAAGACCGATATGGGAATGGTCTTTATTCTGTTCGGCTCGCCGAACAATGTGGAACGTCATCCCTTCGACATCGATTCCAAACCGTACGAAGTGTGGTCCTATTACGATTTTAACCGCAATATCATTTTTGTGGATGAAACGGGATTCGGCGACTACCGGCTGCTGACGCCGATCTACGATCTCTTGCAGCGGCTGAAATATTGATCCGCGGTCGATCTCCGGCAGCGGAACAACCGATGAAATTATTCCTTCCGATATTTTCCGTACTCGTCATCCATCTTTTTCTTTCGGCTCTGTACCCGGCGTTTGCCCAAATCACCGTTGCTTCCATCCGTTTCACCGGTAATGTGTATTTTTCCGAACGCGAACTGCGGGAGTTGATTCCGGCAACACCGGGGAGCGAAAGTGCCGGCATTGCCGAGTCGCGCACTTTGTTGCAGCGACACTATGCCGCGGCGGGCTTTTATTCGTTTCGCATCGATTCACTGCTCGAAGAGCGCGTCGATTCCGCCGTCGCAGTCCATTTTTTTTTAACGGAAGGGGTCCGGTCTCTTGTATCCGAAATTTCGGTCGCCGGAAACGTCTCCATTCCGTCCGATCGTTTATTGTCCGGTTTTGAAACGGAGGTCGGTTCTCCGCTGGATCCTGCCGCATTGGAACGGGACATCCGGTCGATGCTGCACCTCTATTCCGAGAATGGATTTCCGCTCGCTTCCATCAACAGCAGCGGCGTAGAAACGGAACCGGGTGCGCCCGAACGGATCCGAGTCCTCCTTGTCGTTTCCGAAGGGGCCGCGGTGACGATCGACGAGATCCGCATCACCGGCAATGGCACGACCGATTCGGAGGTGATTATCCGGGAATTACGGTGGAAGCAAGGGGAGCCGTTCCGTGAACAACGATTGACGCAAATGACTCGGCGGTTGGAACGGATGCAGCTCTTCTCGTCGGTCTCCCCGCCGGAGTTGTTCATTGTCGCACCGTCGGACAGCGGAACGCAACGCGGAGGAATACGATGGAGGGTGAAGGAAGGAGCAAACAACTCGTTCGACGGCATCGCAGGATATGTTCCCGCCGTTTCGCCTTCAACGAAGGGATATTTTACCGGCAATATTTTTGTGGCGATGCGCAATTTGTTCGGCAGCGGCAGAAAAGCGCTCATCCGTTGGCAGCGGGAGACCGACATTACGCAGGAATTGGAACTCCAGTACCGCGAACCGTGGCTGTACGGATATCCGTTGAACGCCGGCGGGACATTTTTTCAAAGAAAACAGGATTCTTCGTACGTAAAAACACGGTTCGAACTCCGGCTCGAATGGCCGGCAACCGATGAATTGACCCTCTCCGGAAATTTTACGACAGAGTCGGTCATTCCGGGAGCGGATCGTCTTCGATTCACCGTATTTGAAAGCGAATTGTATTCGTTCGGTGCAGAACTGTTGTTCGATACGCGGAATGATCTCCGGAATCCTTCGGAGGGTGTTCGATACGCCGCAGCGGTGCGTCGCGGTACCAAATCCATCACCGGTCCGCCGCAATTTTTGACCCCATCCGTCGAGCGGGAATTCGGCGTGCAGCGATATACGGTCGATGCGGAAATGTACTTTTCTCCCTTTCTCCGGAATGTGGTGTTGATTGCCTTTCACGGAAAACAGATCACCGGATCGCGATTGGAAGTGAGCGATTTGTTCCCGTTCGGCGGCACCACATCGGTGCGCGGGTACCGCGAGAACCAATTTTTTGCATCACAAATTGCGTACATTACGGCGGAATACCGGTTTCTCTCCGGTCGCGCATCCTCCTTCTTCGTTTTTGCGGACGGCGGATACTTTTCCCGTCCCTCCGATCCGCTCCGCGGAACCAGTCGACAGGAACGGAGTGTGTACGGCTACGGCACCGGCGCGCGGATCGAAACGGGACTGGGGATCATGAACGTGACCTTCGCGCTCGGGGAAGGGGATAGTTTCAGCACCGGAAAGATTCATGTCGGCATCATCAACGAATTCTAATGAAACCATACATCACGTTACTCCGCCCCGTCAACTTCGTCATCACCGCCTTGTCCATTGTTGTTTCTTGCCTTCTCGCCGGAGGGACGCAAGATCAACTCCTCTTGATGATTTTTGCCGGACTTGGCGGCGCCATGATCGGTGCCGGCGGGATGGTGATCAACGACATTTTGGATGTGGAGATCGACCGGATCAACAAACCGGACCGGCCGATTCCGAGCGGAGCGGTGGAAAAATACGATGCGTTGATGTTTTACGGTGCACTTACCGGATTCGGTTTAATCATGAGCGCCTACACCACGCGTCCGGCGTTTATCATAGCGTTTATCGCCGTTCCGGCAATCGTTCTCTATAGTAAAGTGTTCAAAGGGACGCCCCTGTTCGGAAATATCATCGTCGGGGCGCTGACCGGATTGGCATTTATGTACGGCGGTGCCGTTGTCGGAAATATGGAAAAAGCATTTATCCCCGCACTGTTTGCCTTTCTTATTAATGTCGGACGGGAGATCATCAAAGATATGGAGGATGTGGAAGGGGATTCCCGGAATGGTGCCGTGACCTTTCCTGTGAAGTATGGTTCTACACCGGCGGCCGCCGTCGCGACCGTGTTTCTTTTGCTTGTGATCGCATCGACAGTAATTCCGTTTCAGCAAGGGATCTACGGTCTGCACTATTTTATCGCAGTTAATATCGGCGTCAATGCGGTGCTGCTGTTCGTGATCGTATCGTTGTGGCGCGATCGATCGGTCAAAAATCTGAACCGGCTGTCGACCATCGTGAAATGGGATATGCTGGTCGGACTGGCGGCGATCTTCCTCGGATGACATGCTGACGTATGAAAAAAAATATTGGGATGCCGGAGTTCTGCGGATCGCCGGCGTGGATGAGGCGGGGCGCGGACCGCTGGCGGGGCCGGTCGTTGCGGCTGCCGTAATATTTCCGCCGGGTGAAATCATCGACGGTGTGAACGATTCCAAAAAGCTGACGGAAAAGAAAAGGGAATCACTGTTCCATCGGATCCATGACCGGGCAGTGAGTGTCGGCGTCGGAATTGTCGCGCATGATGTGATCGACCGGATCAACATCCTGCAGGCGTCATTCCTGGCGATGAACAAGGCAATCGATGCGCTCTCGTCCGCACCGGAACAATTGCTGGTCGACGGAAATTTTTTCCGGCACGAACGATTTCCGGTGGAAAATATCGTCAAAGGGGATGCGCTCTCTCACTCCATCGCCGCCGCATCGATCGTTGCGAAAGTGACGCGCGATGCGCTGATGAAGGAGCTGCATGAAGCGTATCCGGAATACGGATTTGCCCGGCACAAAGGGTACGGAACAAAAGCGCACATTGATGCGATCCGGACGCACGGTTTTTCCCCGATTCATCGACGGTCGTTCCATGTGGACGGAGCGGAACCGGCGCCGTGACGGCGGAGAAGAACAACCGGAGGGAAGCCGGTCGGACGGGTGAGCGGATTGCGGCCGATTGGCTGTTGAAGAACGGATATGAGATTGTGGAACAAAATTATTATTTTCAACGGGGAGAGATCGATATCATCGCCCGTGACGGCGGAACGCTCGTTTTTGTGGAAGTAAAATACCGAACCTCCGATCGATTCGGCGAACCGGAAGAGTCGGTCACGCCGAAAAAGCAGGAATTGCTCCGTCGCACCGCGGAAGGATATGTGGCGGAACGGAATATCACCGATACGGAATGCCGATTTGATGTGGTGACCGTGCTGTCGGTCAACGGAACAGCACATTGCCGCGTGTTGAAAAATTGTTTTTAATTACCGACGTTAGTCACAACAATACCAAGGAGTACGAACACCATCGAAAAGAAATTAACGATCAAAGAGGTCGATCCGTTGTCGCTGCTGGGATATAATGATTCACACCTTCATCTCATCGAACAACGCTTCGACGCTTCCATCACCGCCCGGGGGAGTCACATCTCTCTCCGCGGAGAAGAACAGGAGCTCGAGCAGCTGGAACGGGTGTTCAACGAACTCCAATTTTTGCTCGGGAAAAACGGAACACTGACGGCAAATGATGTCAACACCGTGCTGGATCTCGTCGTGGACATCACTCCGCCTTCGTTCGGTGCGGCAAAACTGAAAGGGAACGATGTAGCGGTGTTGTTCACGAAAAATTCGATCATCAAAGCGAAAACACCCACGCAGCGGGATTATTTGGACAAAGCGCAGCGGAACGATATTCTGTTTGCGATCGGACCGGCCGGAACGGGAAAAACGTATCTGGCGGTGGCGATGGCGGTGGCTGCGCTGAAAAACAACGACGTGAGCAAGATCGTGCTCGCCCGGCCCGCCGTGGAAGCGGGGGAATCGCTCGGATTCCTTCCGGGCGATATGGCACAAAAGATCGATCCGTACCTCCGTCCGCTTTACGATGCGCTGGACGACATGCTGCCGAGCGAAAAGCTGAAGTTATATATGGAACGCCGGATCATCGAGATCGTGCCGCTGGCGTATATGCGCGGCCGCACGCTGCACAACGCATTTATCATTTTGGACGAAGCGCAGAATGCGACCGCGATGCAGATGAAGATGTTTCTCACCCGTCTCGGCAATAATTCCAAAGCGATCATCACCGGGGACGTGACGCAGATTGATCTTCCGAACAACGTCGTTTCAGGATTGGTGCAAATCCAGGAGGTGCTGACGAAGATCGAAGGGATCGATTTTGTCTATTTCGACAAAAACGACGTGGTGCGCCACCGGCTGGTCAAGGAGATCATCGAGGCGTACGGTGTATTCGGCGAAAAAGAAGGGAAACGGGGAAGGTAACCGTTATCGATTTTTTGCTTCGTTCCACAACGCATCCATTTCCTGCAATCCGGTATGGTGGATATCCTTTCCCTGTTGCGCGAGTTGTTCTTCGATGTACCGGAACCGGTCGGTAAATTTACGGATGGTCGATTGCAGTGATTCTTCCGGATCGACGGCGATAAATCGGGCGTAGTTCACCAGAGAGAAGAGGAGGTCGCCGAATTCTTCCGACATGTGCCGCCGGTCGTTGCTCTCCACCGCGGCGCGGAGTTCGCCCAACTCTTCCTCCACTTTTTTCCAGACATCGTCGCGGTGTTCCCATTCGAAGCCGACCTTCGCCGCTTTTTTTTGCACCTTTTCGGCTTTCATCAAAGCGGGGAGGGCGTTCGGTATGCCGTCCAGCACGGAAAGGCGTCCTTCGGACATTTTGATCGAATCCCACAGTGCGGATTGTTCCGCGCCGGTCCGGACGACCGCATCGCCGAACACGTGCGGGTGCCGGCGGATCAATTTTTCATTGATCGCCGTGAAGACGTCGGATAACGTGAAGCGGTTCTGTTCTTCGGCGATGATGGCGTGGAACGCCACTTGCAGCGCCACATCGCCCAGTTCCCCCTTCAATTCGTCGTACCGGTTCCGGTCGATCGCATCGAGCGCTTCGTACGCCTCTTCGACGAAATGTTTTTTGAGCGATTCGTGTGTCTGTTCCTTGTCCCACGGACATTCGTTCCGCAGGCGTTTCATGATCGCGACAAATTCATCGAATTCTTTCATCGTTTCCCCGGTTGATCGGTGAGCGTGCGGCGAAAAATTCGCCCGATTCCTTATTGGACTTTCGTCAAAATTCCATCTATATTTTCGCAACGGTTTTTCCGGATCTTCGATGAAAAAATTCCTCCTGATACTCCTCTCCATCGCCGTCACCGTCGGAACATTTTGGACGATCACGTCGCGCAAACAAACGGCTGATCTGCTGATCGTCAACGCCGTTCTTTACACCGTCGATGCGGAAAATTCCGTCGCCGAAGCGGTGGCGATCCGCGGAAGCAGGATCGTTGCCGTCGGTACTTCGCAAGATATACAAAATCAGTATGTTTCCCAAAATGTGATCGATGCGAAAGGAAAGACGATCGTTCCGGGATTGATCGATGCGCATGCGCATGTGATGGGACTCGGCCAAAGTTTGTCCGAACTAAATCTTGTCGGCACTACTTCCGTCGAAGAGATCACGAATAAACTCGCCGAGAAAGTCCGCGCTGCTGCACCGGGAGAATGGATTCGCGGCCGCGGATGGGATCAAAACGATTGGGGAAGTGGTGCGGGGCAAAAACCGTTCCCGACGGCGGAGATGTTGGATAAAGTGTCGCCCGACAATCCCGTCATACTGTCGCGCATTGACGGACATGCCATCTGGGTGAACTCCAAAGCGATGAACATCGCCGCAATGTCGTCAGACATGAATATCGATGTCGACGGCGGTAAGATCCTCCGGGACCGCTTCGGCAAACCGACCGGCATTTTCGTGGACAATGCCGAAACGCTTATTCGCAAAGCCGTACCCGATTATTCCAAAGAGCAGAAAAAACGTTTGTACGAAGCGGCATTGAACGAATGCCTGCGGCTCGGCATCACCGGCGTGCACGATATGGGGATCGATGCGGAGGATTATGCGATCTACCGCGAACTGCTCGAACAGCGGCGCCTTACGGTACGGATCAATGCACAGGTCGGCGGAAACGGCGCGTTATGGAACGAAATGCTCCGTACCGGGCCGTTCGTGGACCATATCGGAAGGATGTTGTCCGTCCGGTCGATAAAACTATACATGGACGGCGCACTCGGATCGCGCGGCGCCGCGCTGATCGAACCGTATTCCGACGAGCCGGGGAGCCGCGGATTGATCACCACACCGCCGGATTCCGTCCGGGCGATCACCGAACAGGCGCTGCGTCACGGATTTCAGGTGTGCGTTCACGCCATCGGCGATCGGGCAAACAGGAAAGTGCTCGACGCGTTCGCGTCGGCGGCACAACGGTTTCCGGACGAGGTGCGGTCCGCCCGGCTGCGGATCGAACACGCGCAAGTGATCGCACCGGAGGATATTCCCCGATTCAAACAATGGAATGTTATTCCCAGCATGCAGCCGACACATGCTACGTCGGACATGTATTGGGCGCAAGCACGCCTCGGTCCGGACCGAATTCTCGGTGCGTATGCCTGGCGGTCGCTGATTGAGGAGGGGAACATCATTCCCTCCGGTTCCGATTTTCCCGTCGAACTGCCGAACCCGCTTCTCGGCTTTTACGCGGCGGTGACCCGGCAGGATGTGAACGGAATTCCCCGTGACGCAACGGATGTGATCGATCGGTTTCAACTTTCTCCCGAAGGGGTGAAAGATTCGTCCTATTTCACCGGCGGCTGGTATGCCCCGCAAAAAATGACGCGGGCCGAAGCGCTCCGTTCCTTCACGATGTGGGGCGCGTACGCGGAATTTATGGAGAAAGAAAAAGGGAGCATCGAAGAGGGGAAACTCGCCGACCTGGTGATGCTTTCGCAGGATATCATGACCATTGAACCGAAGCGCATCCTCGACACCGTTGTGGAAATGACGATCATCGGCGGCGTGGTGAAATATCAACGGCCATAGAACATCGTTCGGAGGTTGTATGTACGAAAAATTACTCTCGGAAGCCGAAAAATATCTGGAAGGGCATCGGACAAAGGAGGTGCCGATCCTCGAACTGTGGGACGAGATGGCGGAACGGGCGGAGGAACATTCCTTCGACATGCCGGAAAATCTCGGTGACTTCGAAATGCTGATCGAAGCGGATAAACGTTTCGTGTTCGTCGCCGTAAAAACCGAAGAAGAGATCGAGGATGATGTCGATATCGGCGAAGAAGAAGGAGAATACGAGGTCGGAGAGGATTTTTTCGAAGTGGAGAAGATGGAAAAACTGGGATTCAATCAAGATCAGATTGTTGGCTTGAAAAAGTACGAACGGAAACGGCCGGCCGACGATGATGATGACGATACGCCCTCCCCGGCGCATTCGGTGAATTCGGGGAATCGTTCCACCGCGAAACATCCGGCGACCCACGCCGCCAAGCAGAAGACCGTCCTTCCCAAAACGAAACATGTCAAAGCGACGCCGAAGATCGGCAAATCTTCACGGGGAAAGAAATAACGATTGAGCGCACGCGACAACGGCAAAAAGACATGGACCATTCTGGAGATGATCACCTGGGGGACGGGATATCTCACGGAAAAAAAGATCGACGACGCACGCCTCACCATGGAACTGCTCCTCTCCGCCGTTCTGCAAACGGCACGCATTCAGCTCTACACCAATTTCGACAAACCGCTCGCCGAGGATGAACTTACCCGGCTGAAATCTTTTTTGCAGCGCCGGTTGAACCGCGAACCGCTTCAGTACATTCTCGGCAGTACGGAATTTATGGGACTCTCGTTCCGTGTGACACCCGACGTGCTCATCCCCCGGCCGGAAACCGAATTGCTGGTGGAGGAGACAACGAAGGCATTGAAGGCGCAGTTCGGCAGCGAGCAGCCGCTGCGGATTGCCGATCTCGGGACGGGAAGCGGATGTATCGCCGTCAGTCTCGCCAAAGCGCTGCCGAACGCAGAGATCATCGCTGCGGATATTTCGGAAGCGGCGTTGACCGTGGCGCGATCGAACGCGGAAAGGAACGGTGTGCTCGAAAGAATCGTCTTTACGCAGTGGGATCTGATGTCGGATGACCATACGCCGATACCGACCGATTGTCACTGCATCGTTTCGAATCCGCCGTATATCTCACAAGAGGAATTTCGATTGGTGAGCAGAGAAGTGAAAGATTTTGAACCGGCCGTTGCGTTGACTGATGCGAAGGACGGGCTCAGTTTTTACCCCGCCATCGCCGCAGTGGCGAAATCCGTTTTGGTGCCGAATGGCATACTGGCAGTGGAACACGCCTTCGACCAGTCGGACAATGTCCGACGAATACTGGAGTCCAATGGATTCCGGATCCATTCGATCGTACCCGATTATCAAAAAATCCCACGGCACATCATCGCGGTGAATTCATGAAAGCGGTCATACAACGGGTCTCCTCCGCATCGGTGTCGATCGACAGTGCAACGGTGGGATCTATCGGGCCGGGTGTGGTGATCCTGCTCGGAGTGAAGACGGGGGATACGGCGGACGATGCCCGGTTCGTCGCGGAAAAATGCGCCGCGCTGAGGATCTTTGAAGATGCGGAGGGGAAAATGAATCTGTCGGTGAAGGAGACGGGGGGATCGATACTGGTGATCTCGCAGTTTACATTGTACGGCGACACGAAAAAAGGGAATCGACCGAGTTTCGTCGAGGCCGCGCCCCCCGCAACGGCAGAACCGCTCTACGACCATTTTGTTCATCATCTGCGATCCATCGTCGGTACGGAGCGAGTGGCCACCGGTGTGTTCCGCGCCATGATGGATGTCTCCCTCGTCAACAACGGTCCGGTCACGGTGATTGTCGAATCAAAAACTCCTGCCGCCGCCGGACCGGATTCGGCAATGTGACGCCGCAGATTTCCAACGGGAAATTCTCTATTTTTTGCCATGGCCTTCTACTTCATTTTTTGGGACGGTGTCGGATACGGAAAAAAGGATCCCGAAACCAATCCGTTCTTCGCCGCCGAGTTGCCGACATTGCGTGGCCTGTTCGACGGTGACCTTCCGTCATTGTCGCGAAAACGATTCGCTTCCCGCACCGTCTCTTTTTCGCCGGTGAACACCACGCTTCGCGTTCCCGGTCTGCCGCAAAGCGGAACCGGCCAGACCGCGATTATGACCGGCGTTAATGCCCCCAAACTCGTCGGAAAACATTTCGGCCCGCACCCGTACTCCACGCTTGTTCCGGTCATTAAGGAACGGAATCTCTTCGCTCAATTGAAAAAAATGGGGAAACGGTATTTTTTTGCGAACGGATATCCGCGGCGGTATTTCGATCATATTTTCGGCCCCAAAGGGCGTGTGCCGACCATTGCGCTGGCGTACACTTCCACCGGCAAAACATTAAATACGCACGAAGAGATCATTCAACAGCGGGCGGTCTCCGCCGATATCGCCGGCACCCGGTGGCATGAACTCGGGCATCCGGAGGTGGCGCCGACCGATCCTCGTGATGCCGGAGAACTGTTCTTCCGTTTGGGACAAGAGAATGACCTGATCTTTTTCGAATATTTCATCACGGACCATGCGGGACATGCACAAGACCGTGCAATGGCCGTGAAGATGCTGGAACGGATGGATCAATTTCTCTCCGGCATCCTGAAATCGTTCGACATGGAACGGGACATGCTGTTGATGGTGAGCGATCACGGAAACATCGAAGACCTTTCGGTAAAAACGCACACAAAAAATCCCGTTCCGCTGATTCTTGTCGGATCGTTGCATTCATTTTTTTCCTCGCGTATCAAAAACCTTGCGCATATCACCCCTGCCGTAGTCGATTATTTCCACACTCTGAACAGGTAAGATGAAACGAAGACCGGCCCTGACCGGCGCGATCGCCATCGCCGCAGGGATTCTTCTCGCACGCCACACCGGCGGCTCGTGGATTGTTTTCACCGTGTCGGCAGCAGTGTGCCTTGTTGTTGCCATGATCCGGTATTTTTTTGACCGGCGAACGGCCGGAAGGATGCTGCTGCGCTCACCTTTCATGCTGCTCGCTTTACTCCTGGCGAGCGCCGCCTCCTTTGCACTCCGGCATCAGCTTCCCGACAGCGACCATATCACGAAATATCTGGACCGGTCGGACACGCTGTCGATCCGTTGCACGGTGATTGATCAGCCGCGATGGTCGAACGGAAGGACGAAATTCCTTGCCTCACTCCGCTCGATCTCCGGAACCGATGCGGAAGATACAATTCGCGTCACAGGGAAAGCCACGGTAACCATTTTCCCGAAAAAACGGTCGAACGAGGAGCCGGTCCAAATACCGTACGGGGCCGTGATTACGCTGCGCGGATTGTTGCAAGCGCCGCCGGAAGAACGAAATCCCGGTGAATTCAGTTATCGCGACTATCTGGCATTGAACGATATTTTTGCCATGGTCAGTGCGGAAGGGTATTCGTCGGTGATCGTGTCCGACGAACGAGAGGGGAATCCGTTTTTCGAGTTTGTCATTTTCCCCTCCAAAGAGTTCATCATTCGTACGATCCGCACGGTAATGAGCGGGGATGAGGCCAATTTTTTGATCGGATTGCTGTTGGGGGACAGGACGGAGATCAGTGAGGAGATCAAAAATGCATTCATGAACACCGGTACCATCCATGTGCTGGCCGTTTCCGGTTCGCATGTGGTGCTGGTGGCCGAGATCATCTTTGTGCTGCTCGGTATCCTGCGGTTTCCGCGCAAACCGCAGATCGTCATGGCGATCGTCATTCTGCTCTATTACATGTACCTGACCGGGGCAACACCGTCCGTCGTCCGATCGACGCTGATGATGATCATATTCTTTGTCGGACAATACCGCGAAGAGAGAACCGATGTCTACAATCTCCTCGGCGCCTCCGCAATTATTATTCTGATGATTGAACCGAAACAACTGTTTGATGTCGGTTTTCAACTCTCCTTTTCCGCGGTCTTTTCGATCGTGTACTTTTATCCGAAATTGAACGCGCTCATTCCGAAAATTCCCGAAGTCTGGGAAGAACTGGCGATGATGAAATGGCTCTGGCAGCTCTTTGCGGTTTCGCTCGCGGCCCAGATCGGGACACTGCCCTTCACTGCCCTTTATTTCGGGAAAGTGTCGATTGTTTCATTATTTGCCAATCTGTTGGTGGTCCCGCTGGTGGGATTAATTGTTACGATCGGATTAACCGGCGCACTGTTGGGAACGCTTTCGCTGTGGATTGCTTCCTGTTTCAGCGAAGTGAACAATATCATCGCCTTCATCACGTTACGATTCGTGAAATGGGCGGAGACGGTTCCGTATGCGGTGGTCGATACCGCGACGTTCGGGTGGACGGAAACGGTTGTCTACGGCGCGGCGGTCGGATTGCTCTTCACGGCCGGAAATGCCGCGGTGCAGAAACGGATTCTCCTTATTGCGATTATCCTTCTCAACATACAACTGTGGAATGCCGTTGCCGCATCGGACGAAGCGCGGCTGCGGATTACGTTTCTCGATGTCGGCCAGGGAGACGGTGCGGTGATCCGATTTCCGGAAGGGGAAACGATGGTGGTCGACGCCGGCCCGTCATCCCCCGGATTTGATGCCGGTGAAAAAATCGTCGCACCGTTTTTGCGCCGGAACGGAGTTGCGACGATCGACGCGGTGATCACCTCGCATCCGCATGCGGATCATCTGGGAGGAGTTCCCCATCTGCTCCGAAATTTTACCGTCCGACGCACCATCGATGCCGGTCAGAGGGCGCAGTCGAAACTTTTTTATGAATATGAATCGGAAAGGGGCCATACGGACAGGATCGCCGCCCGCGCCGGTACGATCATTCCCGTCGGCAATGCCCGGATCTACGTACTCCATCCTTCCCGCCGGTTCATCGACACCGATTCGACGAACGGATATTCCCATTTGAACGAATCATCGGTAGTGTTCAAGCTGGTGTACGGCGGCACGTCCGTTCTTTTCACCGGAGATGCGGAACGGGAAGCGGAGGAGCATCTCTCACACATCTACGGAAATTTCCTCCGTTCCGATATCCTGAAGGCGGGACATCACGGTTCCTCCACAAGCAGTTCCGAACCTTTTGTGCGCGCAGTGTCGCCCGCCACAGTGGTTGTTTCCGTCGCCCGGTTCAATAAATTCCGCCATCCTTCGCCGACGGTGATCGACCGGTTGTTGTCCACCGGTGCGACCGTACTCCGGACCGACCGTGAGGGGGCGATTCACTTCGAATCGGACGGAATTTCACTCGAACGGATCGATTGGAGGTCACGTTAGATCCCTCTTTCCGCCGTGCAGATTCGGCACCCTTTCTGTTTCATCTTGTCCGCTTCTTTCTTATTTTCCTTCCGGTCACCGAACACACACGCGCACACCGACGAGAATACCATGGCGGCAAAACAGATCAGCACCGATTCCGGAATTCCGGTCAAAGAAGCGTACTATCCGCAGGATGTCCATCCCGCCTCCGCCGCCGGCGAACCCGGCGCGTACCCGTTCACCCGCGGCGTTCATCCGACAATGTACCGTTCTCGCTTGTGGACCATGCGGCAGTATGCCGGTTTCGGCACGGCGCAACAATCGAACAAACGATATCGGTATTTGCTCTCCCAGGGAACCACCGGATTGTCGGTTGCTTTCGACCTTCCGACGCAAATGGGATTCGATTCCGACCATGAGATGAGCGAAGGAGAAGTCGGGAAAGTGGGCGTGGCGATCGACACGCTGGCGGACCTGGAGATATTGTTCGACGGGATTACTCTGCAAAAAATCACCACCTCAATGACGATCAACGCCACGGCGGCGATCCTGCTCTGCATGTATGTGGCGCTGGCAAAAAAACAACAGGCGGATCTGAAAAAAATTTCCGGAACGATTCAAAACGACATCCTCAAAGAATATATCGCCCGCGGAACACACATTTTTCCTCCGCAGCCCTCGCTGCGGCTGGTGACCGATACCTTCGCCTGGTGCAGCGAACATCTCCCGTCATGGAATACCATTTCCATCAGCGGTTATCACATCCGCGAAGCGGGCTCCACCGCGGTGCAGGAACTGGCGTTTACGCTGGCGAATGCAAAAGAATATGTCCGCGCCGCCCTGGCGGCGGGATTGACGGTGGACGCGTTTGCACCGCGGCTGTCGTTCTTTTTTAACGCGCACAACAATCTCTTTGAAGAAGTGGCGAAATTCCGCGCGGCACGGGCGTTATGGGCCGGCATCATGAAGGAAGAATTCGGCGCGAAAGATCCGGACTCGATGAAATTGCGGTTCCACACGCAAACGGCCGGTTCTTCGCTGGCGGCACAACAGATCGACACCAACGTTCCGCGCGTCACTCTGCAAGCGCTCGCCGCCGTATTGGGGGGAACACAATCGCTCCATACCAACGCGAAGGATGAAGCGCTGGCGCTGCCGACGGAAGATTCGGCACGGCTAGCGCTCCGCACACAGCAGGTGATCGCCTTCGAATCCGGGGTGACCGATACGGTTGATCCGCTGGCCGGATCGTATTACGTGGAATCGCTGACGAACGAGATCATTCTGCGGGTACGGGAATATTTGTCCACTGTCGAATCACTCGGCGGATCGGTGAAGGCGATCGAACAGGGATATTTTCAAACGGAGATCGCGGAGAGCGCCTATCTCTATCAACGGGCCATCGACGAAAAGAAAAAAACGATCGTCGGCGTCAACGAATTTATCGTCGAAGAAGATGCGGCGCCCGAACTGTTGAAAGTCGATGAATCGATCCGGACGGAACAGATTGCATCGCTGAAAAAAATCCGGCGCGAAAGAAACAATGATGTCGTCCGCCGCCATCTCGCGTCACTCCGATCTGCGGCAGCAACGGACCGTAACGTCGTCCCGCATATTCTGGAGTGCGTGGAAGCGTACGCGTCGGTCGGCGAGATCTCGGATGCGCTCCGGGAAGTTTGGGGTGTCTATGAATGAACGTTCACGCCGAATACCTTCCGCGCCGGTCCCGACCAAAGCACAGTTGTTGTCGGTGAAACGGTTGCTGCAAAAAAAACATCGCGAAACGGAACGCCGTTTTGTCATTGAAGGATGGAAAATCGTCGAAGAAGCGGCGAATGCCGGCGTGCGGTTCGAGATGATACTCTATGATGAAGCACGTGCCGGTGTTGCGCCGTTGATGAAAAAGCTCGAACAAACTTCAACTGCCATGTACGCCGTTTCCCCCGCCGTGCTGCGATCGGTCTCCGATGCGGTCACTCCTCAAGGGATCGTTGCCGTACTGCCGATACCTTCGGCGAATGAACGGACATTCGCCGATCGCCGCGGCCGGTCCCGTATCGTGCTGCTGGAAGGGATCAATGATCCGGGAAATGTCGGAACGATCGTCCGGACGTGCGATTGGTTCGGCATGGACGGCGTCGTGATCGATCGGAACTCGGCCGATCTCTATCAACCGAAAACGGTCCGCAGTTCGATGGGTTCCATATTCCATCTTCCGGTGATCGACCGTGCCGATCCGGTTGCGGTGGTCAACGCACTGCGCGCGAGCGGACACACGATCTATTCCGCCGAATTGAAGGGAAGTATCGACGTGGCCGATGTTTCGTTTGCCGAACGATCGGTGATCGTGATCGGAAGTGAATCGCACGGAGTTTCAACGGCGCTTTCCGCGTTGGCAGACCATCGTATCCGGATACCCCGGTTCGGCAAGGCCGAATCGCTGAACGCTGCGATGGCATGCGGCATTATTCTTTCACGGCTGGCGATGGGGAGCGAACAGGCAAAAAAAACTTCGGAAGGAAAGGGGAGCCGATGATCACCGACGTGCCCGGAATCCTGGTCGGTCATTATACGGATGCGGAAAATATCACCGGCTGCACGGTCATTCTTGTACCTCCCGGCACCGTTGCCGGGTGCGATGTGCGCGGTTCGTCGCCGGGTACGCGTGAATTGATCTCGCTCGCTCCGGAAAAACAGATGCAGGAAGTTCACGCGATCCTCCTGTCAGGCGGCAGTGCGTTCGGACTTGGTGCTGCGAACGGCGTCATGAAATACCTCGCGGAACGGGAGATCGGGTACCGGACCCCCTGGGCGATTGTGCCGATCGTTCCGTCGGCGATTATTTTTGATCTGAATATCGGCAGTTCGACCGTTTTCCCGACACCGGAGAATGCGTATGAAGCATGCCGGTCGGCCGGAACAACGTTCGCTCAGGGAAGTGTCGGCGCCGGGACCGGCGCGGTGCTCGGTAAATGGAACGGGTTTCCGAATGCGATGAAAGGAGGGATCGGTTCGTCTTCGGCGAAGAACGGTGATCTCATCGTCGGCGCCCTGGCCGTCGTCAACGCCGTCGGCGATGTGATCGATGCGGACGGAACAACCATCGCCGGAGCACGGATGAACGGAACGTTCGCGTCCCGGAACGAACGGTTGAACATGTCCCGCCATGAACATCTGTTGACCCGAAATACGAACACCACGCTGGTCGTGGTGGCGTCCAACGCCGCCTTACGAAAGGTCGACACACACAAGGTCGCTCAACGGGTGCATGACGGAATGGCGCGGGCAATCCATCCCTGCCATACTACCTTTGACGGTGATGTATCGTTTGCTTTGTCGACCGGAACGGTCACCGCTGCCGTGGATGTGGTGGCGGAATTGGCCGCCGAAACGGCGTCCGACGCGATCCGCCGTGCGGCACGGTCCGCTTCTGCACGCGGAGGAATTGCGGGGCTGGCAGGATGAAACCGCCAAAGGACACCCGTGTTGTCAGTCTGCCCCGCGCCCTATCCAAGTTGGGATTTTGTTCGCGCAGTCAGGCGGAAAAATTGGTCGCTGCCGGGAAAGTTACCGTCAACGGTTCGGTGAAAAATTCACTCTCCTTCCGCGTCGATCCGCTCAAGGACCGAATCGCGGTGGAGGGGGAACCGGTGAAAAAAGAAAAAACGTTCCTCTATCTTCTGATGAACAAACCGGCCGACGTCGTGACGACACGAAGCGACGAGCGGGGACGAAAAACGGTGTATGATATCCTCTCCGCAGCGTATCGCCGCACGGAAGATTCCGGACATATCTTCCCGGTCGGCCGGCTGGATAAAGAGACCTCCGGAGCGTTGTTGATGACCAACGATTCACAGTTGGGGGAAACTTTGACCAATCCGGAATCCAAAACGCCGAAAACGTACGAAGTGATCTGCGAGGGAATTCTGACGCGGGAAGTGTTGTCCGAATTGGCCGGCGGTATCGTGCTGGATGACGGTTACCGGACTCTCCCAGCCACGATTGCCAAAATGTTTTCCGAAGGCAACGTGTCGCAGTGTGAGATCACCGTTGTGGAAGGAAAAAACCGGCAGATCCGCCGGATGTTCGATGCCGTCGGATTTCCGGTGATTGAGTTGCGAAGGATCGCCATCGGTTCGTTAAAATTGGGAAATCTTCAGCCCGGACAGATCCGGTCGCTGACAAAAGAAGAAATTGCCGGATTGCAGTCTGCGTCACGGAAAGGTTCAAAGGGAAATGCCGAAGATCGAATGTTCCATCGTTGAGGTCTGCCTCTTCTCGTTTTCGAACAAAGAGCCGAAGTATCTCATGCTCCGTCGCTCGTTGTCCGAAAAACTTTATCCCGATGCGTGGCAGATCGTCACCGGTTCCATCGAACAAGGGGAGAGCGCCGTTGCTGCGGCACGGCGGGAAGTAAAAGAGGAGACGGGAGTTGATCCGTTGCGGATGTGGATCGTTCCGCATATGAATACCTTCTACTCCGCGAAGAACGATACGGTGCATCACACCGTCGTATTCGCCGTTCAAGCCCCCCCGGGTATCGATCCGGTCCTGTCGGAGGAACATTATCAATTCGGCTGGTACACTCTCGAAGAAGCGAAAGCGATGTGTGTGTGGCCCGGACAACGAACTGCGTTGGAGATCATCCATTCGTTCATCGTGAACGGTGCGAAAGCCGCTCAATATTCCGAGATACCCGTATGAAGATTTTTCTTTTACTATTGAGTTGCTCACTGTTCGCGTTCGGACAATCCGACGACCGATCGTACCCCGTGACGGCCGTCGATCCGAAGAACACGCGCGATTTTCCCGGCGGCCGGGGGGAACATCAGCTGATCGTCTATACGAGCGGTTACGGCCGTCCCACCACCGGAACGAATCAGTGGGGTGTGGAAGCAATCGTCCGGGAAAACGTCGTGATCGCGATCGGCGGGAACAACTCGCCGATCCGGAAAGGGGAATATGTCCTCTCCGGCCACGGCAGGGCGCGCGTGTTCCTGCAGAAGACGATCAAGATCGGCGCAAAAATCCGGTTGTCCGACTCAGCCGTCACCGTCACGTTCGACGGCGAGTCCTTCGCTCTCTATTCTTCCATGCGTCGAAGCGAACTGATAAAAAAGTTCGAACGGATCAAACTGCGGATGTCGTCCGCCGATGCTGCCGATCTCCGGCCGGTGATCGATTCGATCTCCCTTCTTCTCCGATCGACACCGCACTATTCCGCGGAATTGGACTCCGCGGCGTACATCGACGGCATGCGCCGGCTGGACGAACTCGAATATCGTATTTCACTTTCGACAACGGTGGAAGGAAGGGGCGTGTGGCATCGTCCCCGGGAAAAAAACCGAGAAGAAATCGCCGCCACGGTAAAAAAATTGGGTGAGGCCGGTTTTAACATGATCTTTCTGGAAACGATCTGGAGAGGCGAAACGATCTATCCCGGATTTATTACGCAGCAGAAAAAAGAGTTTCTCGGTTTCGATCCGTTGCGTGTGTTCATCGACGAAGGGAAAAAACAGGGGATCGAGATTCATGCATGGATTCACACCTTTTTTGTCGGATATGTCGGCGCGTCGGATGATTCGGGAACGGGACCGATTCTGACAGCCAACCCTTCGTGGAAATTGATAAAACGGAACGGAGAGTCCGTTTCCCGAGCCGAACAGGGATATTTATTCGTCAACCCGGCAAATCCGGATGCGCAGAATTTCATCGCCTCGTTGTACCGGGAGGTGCGGACGAATTATTCCGACCTGGCCGGCATTCAGCTTGATTACATACGGTATCCGGTGAACGTGCCGCTGGAAGAATCGTCCGACTACAGCGATTATTCCCGCACGGAATTTCAACGTGTCGCCGGGGTCGATCCGATGGAAATTAATCCGGCCGACCATCCGGAGAAATGGGAGGAATGGAGGCGGTGGCGCGAACAGGTGATTACCAATTTCGTCAAAAGAATCCGCTGGGAAAATCCCGAAACTCTTTTATCCGCGGATATTTTTCCCGATATTGAGGAGGCGCATAAAACGAAGATGCAGAATTGGGGCGAATGGGCGGTTAAAGGGTACGTCAACGTTCTGGCGCCGATGGCCTACACCGTCAACACGGAATGGATCACCGAAGCGATCGGTAAAATGCGATCGGTGGTCGGAGAAAAGTTTCCGTTGTATGTCGGATTGGCACCGTATTTACAACTGTCCCCCGCGTTGTTGCTGCAACAGATCGAACAATGCCGGGAATTACAAACACACGGCGTGATTTTGTTTGCCGCCTCCAGTCTGTCGGATGAACAACTGCGGCTGCTGAAGATCGGACCATTCCGCACTCCGGCGCGTCCGCCGGAATTGTTACGTACACCAAAGTAAGAAAGAAGGAGATCGTTTTGTCCATACTCGTTGTCGGTTCCGTTGCCATTGATGATATCGAAACGCCTTTCGGAAAAGCGAAAGACGTGCTCGGAGGTTCGGCGGTGTATATTGCCGTTGCCGCAAGTTATTTTACGACGCCCGTCCGCCTTGTCGGTGTGGTCGGAGGGGATTATCCGCGGAGTGCGTTCGAATTTTTAAATGAACGCGGGATCGATCTCGCCGGTCTTGAAGTGGTGCAAGAGGCGAAGACGTTCCGGTGGTCCGGCCGGTATCATTACGATCTGAACAATCGCGACACGCTCTCCTTAAACTTGAACGTGTTCGAAAAGTTCAATCCGAAAATTCCCGACCAATACAAGAAGACCAAATACATCTGCCTGGGGAATATCGATCCGATCCTGCAGCGGCGGGTGCTGGAACAGGTGGAAAAAACCACGCTGGTGGTCGGGGACACGATGAACTTTTGGATCGAAACGATGCGCGATGAGTTGATCAAAACGATCCCCTGTTTCGACGTCTTCATTTTGAACGATTCCGAAGCGCGGATGCTCGCCAATGATTCCAATCTGCTGCGCGCCGCCAAGAAGATCCGCGCCATGGGAGCGCGTACGTTGATCATTAAAAAAGGGGAACATGGCGCGTTGTTGTTCCACGAAGAACATATTTTTTCCGCGCCTGCATATCCGCTGGAAGACATTTATGATCCCACCGGCGCCGGTGATACGTTCGCTTCCGGATTTACGGCCTGGCTGGCGAAAACCGACGACCTTTCCTTTGAAAACATGAAACGCGCTGTGATTTACGGGAGCACGATGGCCTCGTTCTGCGTGGAAAAGGTGTCGATCGACGGACTGCGCGACCTTTCGTATCTGAAAATTCAAGACCGGTTCCGGGAGTTTAAAGCGTTGTCGAAGTTCGATGAATGATCCGGAGATTGAACCGCGGCAGCATCGCCGTTTGGTGCAACACCGCCGTCACCGGAGACGCAGTGGTACATTCCACCCTCATTCTCTTCTATGATCCGTTCCATCCACTGGGAAAATAATTCCGTCACTTTTTTGGACCAGACGGCGCTGCCGCTTCGTGAATCCTATCTTCAAACGGCGGACATTTCCGTTCTCGCCGAAGCGATCAAAACCTTAAAAATCCGCGGAGCACCGTTGTTAGGGATCGCTGCCGCATACGGAGTTCTTCTTGGTCTCCTACCGGTCAGGAACGGTACCCGCGCGCAATTCGTGAAGCAATTTGACGACAGTGTGCGCATAATCGGGGCAACGCGTCCCACCGCGACCAATCTTTTCTGGGCTCTGGAACGATTAAAATCGGTCGTGCGTCTAAATGACCGTGATCAACCGCCGGAACTGTTCGAAAAATTGCGGTCCGAAGCAGTTCTGATTCACGAGGAAGATCGGCGCATGTGCGAGGCGATCGGACGGTTCGGCGCTGAGTTGATACCGGATCATACCGTTGTTCTGACACATTGTAATACCGGAGCGCTGGCAACGGGAGGGATCGGTACGGCGTTCGGGGTGTTGTGGACGGCGTTTCGTTCGGGAAAAAAAATTTCCGTAATCGCCGGCGAAACTCGCCCTCTGCTGCAAGGTGCCCGCTTGACGATGTGGGAGTTGCAGAAGGCCGGAATTCCGGCGACGCTGATCGCCGATAATGCCGCCGCATGGGCGATCCGGACTCACAAAGTGGGATTGATCATCACCGGAGCCGATCGCATTGCGGCCAACGGAGATACGGCGAACAAAATCGGTACGTACGGTCTCGCCGTTCTTGCGAAGGAGCACGGGATTCCGATGTATATCGCGGCACCGACATCCACCATCGATCGAACGTTGCCGGATGGCGGCGGTATCCCGATCGAAGTACGGCATCCGGAGGAAGTGAGCAACGGTTTCGGACTCCGAACGGCGCCGGAAGGATCGGCGGTCTTCGCCCCGGCATTCGACGTGACACCGAACGGACTGATAACCGCAATCATCACCGAACATGGAGTCCTTCGTCCGCCGTTCACAACTTCCATCGCAGCGGTGACGCGATGATCGTCGAAACGGAGGCGATCGTGCTGCATTCGATGAATCTCGGCGACACGAGCAAAATCGTGACGTTGTATTCGAAAAAGTTCGGCAAGATCAAAGTGGTAGCGAAAGGGGCGCGCAATCCGAAGAAGAACTCGTTCGGTTCGTCCCTGGAACCGATGTCGCACACCTCCGTGGTGTTCTATAAAAAAGAATCCCGCGACCTGCATTTGCTTTCGAAAAGCGAGATCGTCACGCCGATGAACGGCATTCAAGCGCGGCCGGAGTCCCTGTTGACCGGTCTGGCGCTGGTCGAAGTGGTGACGATGGTGATGCATGGTGAGAACGAACATCCGGCGCTGTTCGACGAACTGTTGCGTTCCCTGGCGGCGGTGAACAGCGCCCGGTCGAACGTGACCAATGTGTTGCCCGCGTTTTTGATCAGACTGTTCGACGAGTTCGGATGCGGATTGTCGGTTTCGGCATGTGCCGGGTGCGGAAAAAACCCGGTGTCGGAGGGATTTTCATCGGCGCTGTTGCGATTGTCCGACGGTTCGATTCTGTGTGCGGCGTGCGCCGAAGAACAATTTTCCGGCGGCGTTCCGCTTTCGGCCGGAGGGGTGAAATCCCTTTACTATTTGATGATGCATCCCATCGAAAAATCCGTTAGTTTGTCGATGGTCGATTCGGTGAAGGAAGAGTTGTTCGCCGTGCTGACGTCTTACATGCGGTATCATATCGACGGCGTTCGAACTCTGCGCTCCCTTTCGTTGTTATATTCCATGGATCAGAACAAACATTGAATTTTTTGCAGGAGAAGAATATGAAACGTTCCATCACCGCGGCATTGTTTTTTATCACGATCGGAATCATCTTCGGCAGTGTGCTCGTTTCGGATCTGGACGGCGTCGATCTCGGATTTGCCCAGCAGCCACAGATTAAATTGGGTGCGGACCGGCCGGCCGTAAAAACCGACTTGAATCTGCAGGCGGCGAACGATGCATTCGTAAAAGTGTCGAAAGAAGCGACCCCATCCGTCGTCTTCATCAGCGTTACCACCAAAGCCCGTCGTCCCGATCGCCGGGAAAATGAATTTTTCCGGTTTTTCCCGGATCTCCGGCAGCCGGAACAAGCTCAAGGGGCCGGTTCGGGTGTGATTATCACGAAGGACGGATATATCGTGACGAACCACCATGTGATCGACAATGCCGATGAAAACGGCATCGAAGTCCGTCTGGACGATACGCGCCGATTTAAGGCGAAACTCGTCGGTTCCGATCCGCTGACGGATGTTGCAGTGATCAAGATTGAAGGGAATAATCTTCCGGTGGCGGTACTCGGCAACTCCGATAATGTGCAGGTCGGTCAATGGGCTTTGGCGATCGGCAATCCACTCGGATTAAATTCCACGGTGACCGCCGGCATCATCAGTTATCTCGGCCGCGGCGGATTAAATTTGATCGACGACAGTTACGGCGTGGAGAACTTCATTCAAACCGATGCCGCCGTCAATCCCGGAAACAGCGGCGGTGCGTTGGTGAATATTTACGGCGAGGTTATCGGCATTAACACCGCCATTGCGACTACCAACCAACGATATCAGGGATATTCGTTCGCGATCCCGATCAATCTGGCCAAAAGCGTTGCCAGCGATCTGATTCAACACGGGAAAGTGGAACGGGGATATATCGGCGTGCAGATTTCATTAGTCGACGAAACAGTGGCCAAAGCGAACGGATTGGAAAAACCGGAAGGAGTGTTCGTGCAGGAAGTGGTCGGCGAAGCGGCAAAAGCGGCCGGCGTCCGGTCCGGCGACATCATCTTATCCATCGACGGCAAACCGATGCGCGCACCGAACGAACTGCAGGCATATATTGCCTCGAAACATCCCGGGGATAAAGTGAAGCTGGTGATCTGGCGCGACGAGAAAAAGATCGAAAAGACGATCACCCTGCGACCCCGTGCGGAGACCGGTCAACTCGCTTCGGCCGATGACGGCGAGGAGGAAGAACCGGTCGCAGAGGAGGCCACTGTCCGCTCCGTTGAGTTCGAAAAGTTGGGATTTTCCGTCCGTAAAACCGATGCGCGCACGATGAAAGAACGCG
>CAZRWF010000009.1:4090-60323 GCA_964603685.1 uncultured Chitinophagaceae bacterium | reverse complement strand
TGTCGGAAGCGTTGAAATCGAAAGGGTATGCCGCGGACGTTCATGTTGCCATGCGATACTGGCATCCGCTGACAGCGGATGTGATGGAATCGGTCCGCCGGTCACAGCCGGATCGGATTATTCTTTTGCCGTTGTATCCGCATTATTGTAAAGCCACTACCGGTTCGAGCATCAATGAATGGAACAGATGGGCGCGTCGGACGGGCTTTCCGGATATTCCCACGGCAATTGTTAAGGAGTATTACGATCATCCGTTATATATCGACGCTCTGGTTCGGCGGATCAATTGTGCGTTGGCACGGGTCCCGGCACACGATCGTTCAAAAGTTCAGATTGTCTTCAGTGCACACGGGACGCCGATGAAGTTGGTGCGGGAAGGGGATCCGTATTCGCATCAGATCCGGAAAACCTACGAACGTGTTGTCGAACGGGGCCGGTTCGGTCTTCCGCACACTCTCTGCTTTCAAAGCAAAGTCGGTCCGCAGAAATGGCTGACACCGTCGTTGACAGGAACCATCGAACGGCTTGGCCGGGAAAAGGCAACACACCTGCTGGTGGTTCCGATCGCTTTTGTGTCCGATCATATTGAGACACTTTCCGAAATTAATATTGAAGCTCGGGAAGAAGCGGTGAAGCTGGGGGTGCAATATTTCGACATGATGCCGGCGTTGTTGACGGAAGAGTTGTTCATCCGTTGCCTGGCCGATATGGTCGAACAGAAAATGGCAGAACGTCAATGAACGCATCGCAAGTGACCGTTATCGGCGGAGGAATTTCGGGATTGGCCGCCGCCTGGTGGCTGCATAAACGCGGCGTGACGGTGACCGTTGTGGAACAGGAACCGGAAGTCGGCGGCACAATGAAAACACTTAGGAAAAACGGCTGGTTGATCGAAACCGGCCCCAACAGTGCGTTGGAAACGACCCCGTTGTTCAAAACATTGTTCACCGACCTCGGGATCGACAATGATGTCGAATACGCCGATCCTGCCGGAAAAAACCGATATATTTTGCGTGCAGGGAGATTGCATCCGCTTCCCACCTCTCCGGGTTTATTTTTACGGTCGCGGTTATGGTCCTGGAAAGGGAAATTACGGTTGTTGAAAGAACCCTTTGTCGGACGTTCAAGCCGTGAAGAATCGATCGCCGAGTTTGTTGAACGCAGGCTGGGAAAAGAGTTTTTGGACTATGCCGTCAATCCGTTTGTCGCCGGAATTTTTGCCGGCGCACCGGAATCACTCAGCGTCCAGGCGGCATTTCCCAAATTATACGCCTTGGAGAAGAAATACGGCGGATTGATCCGCGGGACGATCGCCGGTGCACGGGAGAGGAAAAAGAGAGGTGAGATCGCCAAAGATCGGGCACAAATGTTTTCGTTCCGGCACGGGATGCAAACATTTCCCGAAGCGCTGAAAAAAAAATTGGGCAAAAACATTCTTACCTCCTGCACCGTCGAAACCATTGAACGGGAAGAAAAATCCGGCGAATATACCGTTCGGTATTCCTCCGGAGGGACAACCGTCCGCCACCGGTCGCACTGTGTCATCGTTGCCGTCCCGGCATTCGTGACGGCGGAACTGATCCGGCCGTTTGATCGCACAGTTGCGGCCCATATCGAGAGGATCATCTATCCGCCCGTGACGGAAGTATTTCTCGGATATCGTACGGATCAAATACCGGCACCGATGGACGGATTTGGATTTTTAATCCCGGAAAAGGAACGTCGGCAGATTCTCGGGGCAATCTGGTCATCATCATTGTTCGGCGGAAGAGCCCCGGAAGGTTGTTCGGCGATGACGGTGTTCGTCGGCGGTTCCCGTCAGCCGGAGAATGCGCTCCGGAACAACGAGGAGATACTTCACATCGTGAAACAAGAATTACGGTCCGTCATGGGAATATCTGGTGATCCGATCGTCGCGACGATCACCCGGTGGAAAAAAGCGATTCCGCAGTATCAACGCGGTCATCTGCATCTGATTGAAGAGATCGAACGATTCGAACAACGGTTTCCGGGAATGTTATTGTCCGGAAATTATCGGAACGGCATCAGCGTCGGGGATTGTATCATTCAATCGGACGTGATTGCTCAACGGGCGGCGGAATTCCTCGACACACGGCAAACACATAAAGGAGTAAAAAGTGAAACCAACATTGACGATTGAGTCCCACCAACGGCTTCGCCGGATGCGAATGAACGTCGCCTTCCGGAGCATGGTGCGTGAAACGGAATTGTCTCCAAATGATTTTATCTATCCTCTTTTTGTCGTTCCCGGAGCGAATATCCGGCGGGAAATATCCTCCATGCCCGGCGTGTTTCAACAGTCCGTCGACCAATTGGTGAAGGATTGTGTGCAGACACATCGCCTGGGAATTCCCGCGGTAATTCTGTTCGGAATTCCGGATCACAAAGACGAAGTGGGGAGCGGTGCATATGATGAACAGGGAATAGTCCAACAAGCGGTGACAGCGATTAAAAAGGAAGTGCCGGAACTGGTGGTTATCACCGATGTCTGTTTATGCGAATATACCTCACACGGACATTGCGGCATCGTCCGGGGCGAGGAAATTGTGAATGACGAATCTGTCGAATTACTGACCAGAGAAGCGTTAACACATGTCCGGGCCGGAGCCGATATCGTTGCGCCGTCGGATATGTTCGACGGCCGCGTCGGCGCCATTCGGTCGGTGCTGGATGCCAATGGATTTACGAACACTCCCATCATGTCGTATGCCGCGAAATATGCGTCGGCATATTACGGTCCGTTCCGCGACGCTGCCGAGAGTACGCCGAAATTCGGCGATCGTCGTTCGCATCAAATGGATCCCGCCAACAGCGATGAAGCGTTGCGCGAAGTGGAACAGGACATTGCGGAAGGTGCCGATATTGTCATGGTCAAACCGGCACTGGCATACTTGGATGTGATCCGGCGCGTTAAAGAAACGTATAACATGCCGCTTGCCGCGTATAATGTTTCCGGCGAATATTCCATGATCAAAGCCGCCGGTCGAAACGGTTGGATCGACGAAGAACGGGTGATGATGGAAACATTGCTTGGAATAAAACGAGCCGGCGCCGATATGATTCTCACCTATTTTGCAAAAGATGCCGCGGCAGTATTGGCAAGGAAATAACACATGAATACCTCGCATTCCGATTCGCTCTTTGCACGGGCACAACGGACCATTCCGGGAGGTGTCAATTCTCCCGTTCGCGCTTTTCGGTCGGTCGGCCGAAACCCCCTCTTCATAAAAAAAGCGCTCGGCTCGCGAATGTGGGACGAAGACGGAAACGAATTTATTGATTTTGTGGGTTCGTGGGGTCCGATGATCGCCGGTCACGCTCATCCGGACATCCTGGACGCCATACAAAACGCCGCTGCCGATGGGACGAGTTTTGGTGCCGCGACGCAACGGGAAGTGGAAATGGCGGAGCTGATCTGTTCGATTATACCTTCTGTTGAAATGGTCCGCATGGTCAATTCGGGAACCGAAGCGACAATGAGCGCCATCCGTCTTGCTCGGGCCTATACCCAGCGATCCAAAATCATCAAATTCGACGGATGTTATCACGGACATGCCGATTCCTTTTTGATCAAAGCAGGCTCCGGAGCCGCTACGTTTGGGGTTCCCGACAGTCCCGGTGTGACTCCATCGGTTGCCGGTGAAACGTTAATCGCTCAATTTAACGATATCAACTCGGTGGCAAAACTGATCGCAGAAAACGATGAATCCGTTGCGGCGGTAATCGTTGAACCGGTCGTGGGGAATATGGGTTGTATTCCGCCGCATCGGACATTTCTGTCGGATTTGCGGTCATTATGCACGAACAGAAAAGTGCTGTTGATTTTCGATGAGGTGATGACGGGATTTCGTGTCGCCTTGGGTGGTGCGCAACAACTGTATTCCATTACGCCGGATCTTACGACACTCGGAAAAATCATCGGCGGAGGTTTACCGGTCGGAGCGTACGGCGGGAAAAAAGAAATCATGAATCTTATCGCTCCCGCCGGACCGGTGTATCAAGCGGGAACATTGTCCGGAAACCCTTTGGCCATGGCGGCAGGAACAACGCTGATCTCCCTGTTGAAGAAAGAACCGTCGTTGTACCAACGGCTGGAACAATACGGTGCGTGGATGGAAAAAGAAATTATGTCGTTTGCGTTGCACCACGGACTGCCGCTGACCGTCAATCGCGTCGGATCGATGTTGACGATGTTCTTTTCTTCGCATGCCGTCATCGATGCGGAAACCGCCCGAACATGCGATACGATGCGATTCGGACAATTTTATCGCGCGATGTTGAATCAGGGTATATATCTTCCGCCGTCTCAATTTGAAGCGGCATTTATTTCGCTCGCACATACGCAAGAAGAGTTGGAGCGAACCGTGCACGCAGTCCGCCAAAGTCTGCTGCAACGCTGATCATCTCGCCGGTCGCACCGTTGTCCTCTTGCAGCGCCGAAATCATATCGTACGCTTATTCTTGGTTGATCGAAGGATTCAGGTGTTCGTTGTGTGCGGGTGGGGAGGGGAGATTGTCTTCCGGTTGAGTTCGGAAATATCGCAAATAAATCGTTGCACCGATCCGCTGCCCTCCAACGAATGCTCCGATCAGGAAAAAGTACGTCGGGAGAGCGAAACCGATGTTTCCGTACAGACGCAATAATACGATCAGCGGGACCGGAAGATGGATGGCCAAAAACCATTGAGAAGAAAACGGAGCGGCACTTTTTCGCCACATCCCGAACGGAATGTTCACGAGCAGGACGATAAACGTGATGAGAAGGAGGTTCGCATCCAAGCGGAATGAAGAAATGTCGGGGACAAAAAACTCCATCACGGAACGAACTGTACTTTTTTTCTGGCCTCTTCGCTCATCATCGTCGGATTCCACGCCGGCTGCCAGACAATTCTCACATCGGCATCGGAAACGCCCGGAAGCGATGCGACCCGTTCTCGGACGCTGTTCGCTATTTGTGTCGATAATCCGCACCCTTGCGATGTCAACGTCATTTTCACCCCCACCCAATCATCGATAATTTTTACGTCGTACACGAGCCCCAGATCGACGATGTTGACGGGAATTTCCGGATCATAAACGTCCTTGAGGGCGCGATAGACCGATTCTTTGGAGATCGGTTCGTTGTTCTGATTTGGTGTATCCATATGGTTTCAAGACAATACGTGAATATCAATACTGACAATATACGAAGATAAAGTGAAAAAATGTATGGTGGAAAATCGTTCCCTTGGTATTGTCACCCGATCGAAAGATTGTGAACGGTCTTCTGTTGATCCATGACAATCAATTCACATTCTGCCCCCGAAATGCACGCAGAGAGACGATCGACCGGTGAGCAAAAATATGCCGTTGAGAATACATCCGCATCCATCGGTGACGGTGCTATCACGGAAACGCTCAATAGCTCATTCGCCGGCCGGCCTGAAATGCCGTTCATGATATGCCCGGCGCGCTGCTCGCCGAACTGTCGAAACTGTTCCGACGCACTGGACGTGGAAAGTGCGGCATTCTTCAGCGACACGGTCCGTATTGTCTCGTTCGGATCAAGCGGCGACAGGATTTTCACCTGCCATCCATCGGATTCCGGCGGAACCCCGATCGCATAGATGTCGCCGCTGTGATTGATCAAAGCTGATTCGACCCCTTCGGAACGGATCAACGATGCCATTTTTTCCAACGTAAAGCCCACCGCAATTCCGCCGAGGTCGATGGAGGTGTGATGGTGCATCAATCCGATCCGCGGACCCTCCAGGATGATATTTTTCCATCCGACGGATCGTAGGGTTTCTTCAATCTCGCGGTCGGTCGGTGTGATCGTTTGTTGTTCGTTGCGAAATCCCCATAACTTCATCAGCGGTTCAACCGTGATATCAAAAAGTCCGTTGCTGCGATCGGAATACCGTACGGCATGGCGGAGCAGTTGACGCACCTCAGACGGTGCCGCAATATCCGTTCGCCCAGCCGCAGCGTTGATGGCGGAAACGATGCTCGATTCCTTGAAAAGGCTGAGCAATTCGTCCAGTCGATACAATTCCGCAAATGCTTTGTTCATGGCGTGCCGCAACAGTCGGCGATCGGTTCCGTAGGCGTGAATGCCAACAGCGGTTCCCATTGCAAAAACGGTACGATGCAGTGATTGTTGTCCCGCAAATACCGGCAGCGTCAAT
This sequence comes from uncultured Chitinophagaceae bacterium, assembly GCA_964603685.1. Classification (GTDB taxonomy): domain Bacteria; phylum Bacteroidota; class Ignavibacteria; order UBA10030; family UBA8401; genus UBA8401. Next base: position 54,135 of record CAZRWF010000009.1, on the reverse strand, counting down.
CCGGGAATGACCGCCAATGGGAACAAAAGCGCAGAACGCCGCAGGAATTTTCTCCGGGAGAAGGAGATTTTATTGTAACTCGACAAATTCATCCTGAAGTTCTTTCTTCATGTCATAATGTGTTTTGATTAAAAAGGCAGACAAGACTATCACAAGAAACAGTAAACATCCTTGCAAGGAGAAAAATGCGATTAATTTCAACCATGCATAAACAGGGTCAACAAATCGTATAAGATAGTTTGATCCTTCGTTCACCAATGCGGAAAGGAACGACAAAAGAATAAATGTATATTTCCCGAGTTTCGACAGCGGCGTAAAGATGACCAGATGCGTCAGCAGCAACAGCACGACCGCCATCATCGGAAGATGTGAATGCGTCGTTTCAATCAACGATTGGTAACTTCGGGGAGGATGAAATTCCTCTTCGTTGCCGAGATAATAAATTGCAACGGAAGACGGCGTGAGGTCCATTTTGCTGGTGAAGATCAGAAAGTTTACGGCCACAAATCCCAGGAGGAACAACATCGTGAGCAATAACGTCGTCCTCATCATCGGATTGCGGTTGTATCCGCCGTTTTGCATGTATTTCATCAGTTCTCTTTCCTAATAATGGTATCAAAAGTTGCCAGAATTCTGCGGACACTTTCGGTGACCGCATGGGCGGAGAGTGTCGCACCGGAAATATTGTATACGCCGCGTTTCAGCCAAAGATCGTCGGTGATCGATTTATCGTGGAAGGTCTTCAGCCAATTTTTAGGCGGCAGGTAATCGTCCGGTTCATAAAAAGCGACCATTTCGACCGCCGACACCGTACGATCCGGTGCGATGACGACAACATAGGTCGCCGGCATCGTCCGAATGGTTCGAGTCTCAAAAAAGGCGGTGCCGCGGGCGGACTGATAATAGGTGACGATCTTCGATTCCACTTTTGCCTTAGCCTTTTTCTGGATGAAGGAAACCTGTTCATCCGTCAAAAAAACGGTCTTCCGTTCGACATTGTCACCGAGATGGATCGACAGCGCTTCGTTTTTCGTCAAGTACACCTGACCGACAAGGTTTGGCGAATAAAGAATGGCGCCGCACAATAGTAATAACCAGTAGTGGCTCATGAACAAGATCTCACTTTTCCTTCGAGGAAATCGGATGCCGTCGCTCTCTGTCGCTGATGACATCCGAAATGTCCGTGACAAATCCGATATTAGAAGAGATAATTGACAGCCATATTCCATTGATCGTTTCCGGTATTGGCTTTGTTGGAATTGTCCCGATAATCTATTTTAAAGGCAACATTCGGATGCGGTTTATACGACAATCCGGCGGCCATCGTTGTACGGTTGTTTGCGTTATTGCGAACGAATCCCGGGGCGACCGCCGCATGGGTGTCATATGTTTCAAAGAAAAAAAAGGGAATAAGGGCATGTTCGGAACCAGGAAGGATATGTGGGATGATGTCATATCCGACGGAACCATAATAGCCGGCCATTTCTGATCCGATCGTTTTTCCCGCAAGTTTGCTCACGCGGCCCGCATCATTCACCGTGGCATAGGCAAACAGTACGCGTGCCTCCAATCCTTTCCAGGCAAATTCCGCGTGGGCACTTACGATGGAGGTCGCTGCGGACAATTCTCCGAGCGAATCTTTCGCACCTTGACCGGAATTACCGAAATAAAAACTTCCGGCCAAGACCGTTCCCGGGAAACCGTTGTATTCCAACTTTCCGGTATATCCAAAATCTTCCACGATGGAAAAGGCTCCGCTTTGACGTCCGCCGCGAATGCCGTCCACATCGGAAAAGGATTTGGCCACAAATCCTTCCACCAGATAGAGACTATAATTGAAAGAGGGGAAGATTTCTCCGTACGCACCGATACCGTTGGTTCGCCAAGTGGTCGGAATGATCAACTGTTCCACCTGCGGACGAAGCGAGTATAAAAACAACGACGGTTCATGCTTTTCATTGGTGATCCCCATGGGAGGAAGCACCATCCCGGTCCGGAGATGGAACTGAGACGAGAACATCAGTTCAACATATCCGAATTCAACGGAGACCGATCCACCTTTCCCCGTGGTTGCGTGTTCAAATTCCACTTCCGAATTGAAAAGAATCCAATCGTTATACCGATATCCGACATAAATAATATTCCGGAGATAATCGAGCTGATCAAGCCGGGTGGAAGCGGAATTATCATCGCGTGTGGTGTTATAATTTTGGTATACCACTTCGCCGTATCCGGCAACTGACACACCCGTTTTCTTCAGGGAATATACTTTCGCGGCGGCTGCACCAAGACCGCGAACCGGTTGATAAGGAGTTTCCACTCCCGCTTCTCCCAGTTTTAATTGTTCTATTTCTTGAGACAAAATTTCAATCTGCCGCCGAATTTCCTGAAGTGAGTCTTGTTGAGCGAATATCGGCAAAATCGACAAAAGAATGAACATTACGATCAGATTTGTTTTCATGGAAGTACCTGTTATTTGGTTGAAAAATCCCTACTACGTCTAAACAATCCAGTTTAATCCATATAGGGCTGATTGGGTCCTATTTGAAACCAAAAAAATTGATCTACCGCACCCGAACGGTATATCGTTGATTCTGTTTTATTTTGACGACCACACAATCGTCGCACGTCGATTTTTTCTTTCGACCCGAAACGGAAAAAAATACCATCGCGGCCACCGTAATACCAACGATCGTCAGCGATGCCAATTCTTGCCAATTGTTCAAGAGAGTATCCATAATCCCACGCGATAGGTCACAAAGGTGCCGGCATAGGCCAGCACCGTCATGTACCCGAACTGAAAGAGAGGCCATTTCCAACCGTTTGTCTCTCGGCGGACGACGGCAATGGTCGAAAGGCATTGCATCGCCAGAACATAATAGACCATCAAACAGATCGCCGTCAGCGCGGTGAACTTCGGCAGTCCGGTCGCCGGGTCAATCTCCTTTTGCATTTGTTCGCGAAGCGACAGCGACTCTTCGTCGGCATTTTCGATGTTGTAGATTGTTCCCATTGTGCTCACAAATACTTCGCGCTGCAACAGCGAACTGACGATGCCGATACCGATTTTCCAGTCGAATCCGAGCGGTTGAATGGACGGTTCGATAAAATGCCCGACACGTCCCACAAAACTGTGAGCCAATTTTTCGGAAGGTGTGCCGGATTCCAATTTCGGATACGTTGCCAAAAACCATAACACGATCGAAACGCCGAGAATAATCGTGCCGGCGCGTTTTAAGAAGAGTCGCGAACGTTCCCACATGTGCAGGAGCGTGTTTTTCAGCGAAGGGAGCCTGTACGGCGGCAATTCCATGATGAAAGCAGGTGATTGTCCCTTCAGTAACGTCTTTTTAAAGATGAACGCCATTACCAATGCCATTGTCAGTCCGAGCAGATACATGGAAACGAGCACGAGTCCGGCCAGACTGAAAAATCCGAAAATGGATTCGTTCGGAATAAAAGCGGCGATCATCAGCGCGTAGACCGGCATGCGGGCGCTGCAGCTCATAAGCGGTGCCACCAGCATCGTCACCAAACGGTCCTTCGGACTTTCGATCGTCCGTGTGGACATAATTCCGGGAATGGCACAAGCGAACGACGAGAGGAGAGGGATGAACGACTTTCCATGCAGCCCCACCTTTCCCATTAATCGGTCCATGATAAAAGCGGCCCGCGCCATGTAACCCGTATCCTCCAGCAATCCGAGGAAAAGGAAGAGAAACAATATTTGCGGCAAAAATGTCACGACGGCACCGACGCCGCTGATCGCACCGTTAACGACGAGGTCGTGCAGGTCACCGGGAGGGATGATCCGGCCAACGGCAGCGCCGAGCTGATCGAATCCTTCGCCGATCAATTCCATGGGAAGATTTGCCCAGGTGAAGATCGTTTGAAAGATCACCGTCATCAAAGCAAAAAAGATCACGAAACCCCACACACGATGCGTCACTACGCGGTCGATCTTGTCGCTGAACGAAAGTTCTTCCGACCGGGGGCGAAAACGGACCGAAGCCGCACAGACCGATTTGATCCACCGATAGCGGGACTCCACGAATATCGAAAAACGGTCGATGCCGTGTGCTTCGATGGCGGAATGGTCATTCCGTACATGGGATAAAATTTCTTCGCTGTACTGTTGCGCGAGGTTCTCTCCGTTCGTTGAAGAAGAGAGAAGGATGTGCGATTCAAAATATGCGGCGTTTTCGGATAAGCGATGGTGTTTCATCAGGAGCCCGGTGAGTTCTTTCTGTTCGGATTCCACAATCGCCGGAACGTTCCATTGTCGGGCGTTCGGCGAGGGTGCGACCGATCCGTTCAGTGCCGACAGCAGTTCCGCAATGCCCGATCGTTTGCTCGCCACCGTCGGGATCACGGGAACACCGAGCTGCTGCGACAACGCGGCAACATCGATGATGATGCCGTCCCGTTCCGCCACGTCAATCATATTCAACGCGACGACCACCGGAAATCGTTGGTCGATGATCTGACTCAACAGATATAAATTCCGTTCGAGATTGCTGGCATCGACAACACAAATGACGGCATCGGGAAGTGGAACGTGCGGGATTTTTCCCAGAAGCACGTCGGTGGCGATTTTTTCATCGGGGGAATTGGCGGACAGGGAATACGTTCCGGGAAGGTCGAGCAAGGTGACTTCCTGTCCCCCGGGGAGAAGGACGGTTCCTTCTTTTTTTTCTACGGTCACGCCGGGATAATTTCCCACTTTTTGACGGAGTCCCGTAAGTGCATTAAACAGCGTCGTTTTCCCGCAATTGGGATTGCCGATGATGGCAATTCGTCGAACATCGATATGGGAGGTCACGGCGGTCATGCGGACTATTGAACGACGATAACGGATTCCGCCTCTTCTTTGCGGATGGAAAGCCGGTACCCGCGTACCTTGATTTCGATCGGGTCACCGAGCGGAGCGAAGCGGATAATCTCCACGACGGTTCCTTTGATCAAACCGAGTTCCAGCATTCGCATTTTTAATTTGGGATCGGGGGTCAATATTTTTTCCACCGTTGCCGTTGCCCCCGGCGATAACGTATGGAGTTGATATTCGGTCATCGGCCGACCGGAGAAACAATGATCGATTGCGCGATGCTGTGATGCAGTCCTACCCGGGTGTTGCACACTTCGCAAATCAACTGCGCGGAACTGTTGGAAACGCAACGGACCGTTGCATTCTCGCAAAATCCGAGTTCCCGCAACCGTTGACACGTTTCCGGTGCGGAATTGAGTTGTTGAATGGTGACGGTGTGTCCGGAAGGGATATGCGCTAAGGTAAACATATTTATTTTTGACATTTGGAGCAGACGCCGAAAATCTGCAGTGTGGAGGTCTGTACTTTGAATTTATTCGCCGCGCTCACTTCGTTCTGCACTTTTTCAATTCTGTCGTTCACAAACTCGATGATGTCGCCGCATTCGAGACAAATCAAATGATGATGGTGCGGACGGCCGAACGCTTTTTCATACCGCGAATGATTCTCGCCGAATCGGTATTTCGAGATCAATCCGCAATCTTGCAGCAGATCGAGCGTATTATAGACCGTGGCGCGCGACACCTTTTGACCGCCGGTCTTCATTTGAAAGAACAATTCGTCCGCGTCAAAATGACCGTCGAAATTCATCACCGCATCGAGTATGACGAATCTCTCCGGCGTGATCCGATAATTGCCGGATTTGAGATATCGCGTAAAATTTTCTCGAGCAAGTTCAAGGTTCATTAATTCTTATTTGGACTTAATCTAAATAAATATAGCGGGAAAATCGGACTTGGTCAAGAATTAATTGCGAATTTATGCAGATTTCGCAAACTGGACTATCATTGTCCTGTTTTGTCTAAACTATTTGTACGACACATTATCGTTCAAAAGCTCTTTTTTGTATATTCCACCAGGTTACTACAATAAACGTACCAAAATGTCCATAAAGGAAAATATGATCAGTTTGTGGAATAAGGTTGTCATCATTACCGGCGGTTCACGGGGAATTGGTGCAGCAGCGGCCGTTCAATTCGCTAAGGCGGGTGCCGATGTGGTGATCACTTATACGAAAAATGCAAAAGCGGCAGAGTCCGTTATTGAAAATGTGAAAAATGAATGGCGGGAAGGGATCGCGATCAAAGCCGATGTTTCCCGGCAATCCAGTGCCGCGCTGGTTGTTCGGAAGACTCTGGCGGTATTCGGCCGGATCGATATTCTGGTGAATAACGCCGGAATCTGGACATATGGAAAGATCGGATCAATGAGTGAAAAGGTGTGGCGCGAAACGATGCAGGTAAATCTGGACGGGATGTTTTACATGACCAATGCGGTCGTTCCTTATATGAAAAAACAGCGGTCCGGAAAGATCATCAATATCTCCAGCACCGCCGGTCAGCGCGGGGAAGCGGAACACTCGCACTATGCCGCCTCCAAAGGGGGTATGATCTCCTTTACCAAGGCGATCGCAACGGAACTTGGTCCGTACAACATCAATGTGAATTCCGTCGCCCCGGGATGGGTGGATACCGATTTAAATGAGGCGGTCTTCGCCCAGCGGGCATATAAAGAACAAGAGCGGAAAAAAATCCCGATCCAGCGGATCCCGACGGCGGATGATATCGCCGGACCGATCGTTTTCCTCGCTTCCGATCTCGCGCGGCACATCACCGGCGAAATATTAAATGTGAACGGCGGCAGCGTTCTGATCGGTTGACGGACAATGACGATGGATCACAACCGTTTCCTGCGTTTGATGATGATCGTTGTTGCCGGGGTATCCGTTCTTTTCTCCGTGTTGTCGCTGATGGATATTCCCGTGCAATTCTATTGGTGGGAAATATTCATCGACGGAAAAATAATCCTGTTGTCCGGAATCCTCTGCGTACTGCTGCGTAAACAATGGCGGGAATCGTTTACCGCCCTGCGTTCGCTGTTTGTTTTTCGCTGGAAACAAGCCCTGTTTTCATTTTTACTCCCTTCAATTGTTATCGTCGTTTCGATCGGAATCGGATGGACCCTTTCCGACGTACGGTTTGAACCGCTTTCCAACGCCACAACGGTGATTCTGGCGACGTTGTTCGACATTCCGGCATTATATTTTTTTTCGTTGACCACGGTGTTGTTGGAAGAGCTCATTTTTCGCGGAATGATTCCCGAAGAATTGCGCCGCCGGTTTTCTCCCGCAGTGACCGGTGCCGTCGGCGGAATTTTTTGGATGGTGTATGCAGTGCCGGAACTTTTTGATCTCGACGGAGTGCCGGCGCTTCACCGTGTGATCATCGCCTTCTCCTTCGGGGCGACGGGAATGTTTTGTACGGCCCTTACGCGTTTCACCGGATCGTTATGGAACGGATATTCGTTCCGCGTCGGCATGACGGCCGTACTGCCGTTGCTGATCTCCTCCGTTCTGATCGAATCGGATTCTTTTTTTACGACGAAAGGGATGGTCTTTGCGGCGGAAGGGATCACGTTCACTCTCATCGTGACAATCGCCGCCGTAATGCTGCTTCGCCGGCTTCCTTCGGCGCAAAACGGCGGTGAAAAAGAAATTTTGCTTGACTATTTACCGAAATCCGACAATATTAAATCGTAATTCGTAATATTCTTCAACATAAAAAGGAGTGGTGATGAGTCGTTTTACGGAACTTGTCGAGCTTGTTCAGACATTTGAAAAAGATTTTATCAAATTTTATGATAAAGGAAATAAATCCGCCGGAACCCGTGTTCGTAAACACATGGCGGAATTAAAACGGAAAGCTCAAGAGATCCGGGTGGAAGTGCAGGAATTGAAGGGATCATCGGCCGAGGGAGACGGGGCGGAAACAGCCGAAAATGCTTGAAAAATAGCGTTTTGTTGAAGACAAAAACCGACGTATCGTCGGTTTTTGCGTTTTTTGGAACATTTTTTAAGCGCACTCGTCTAACTTTGCAAAAAATTCACAATGGCGAAACCTGCGGTTATCAATATTATCAACGCACATATCCCGCATCATCAAAAAAGCGATGATTCCCTCATCATGCTGTTTCAGGGAGGTGAGCGGGAAGTGTTTCGTTATCTTGTCGAACGGTATCAGGAGAAAGTCCGCAATATCATCTATTCCATCTTCAACGATCCGGATGTCGTGGATGATATCGCACAGGAAGTGTTCATCAAAGTGTATCAAGCCCTGCCGAAATTCCGCTTTGAATCCACATTTTACACATGGGTATACCGCATCGCCGTCAACAAGTGCAGGGATGAACTCCGGAAGAAAAAAGTGAAGCGGTTCTTTTCGTTCAACAGTTTTGAAAAGACGACGAATCTGAAGATTGAAAATTTGGTCACCACAACGTTTGACGACGAAAATATCCGCGGTGTTATCGACGAGTCGTTGAAAAAACTTCCGGAAAAATTCCGGATGCCGATTATCCTCAAAGATATCGACGGGCTTTCCTACGATGAAATCGCCGAAGTGCTGGATTGCGAAGTGGGGACGGTGAAGTCGCGGCTTTCCCGCGGACGAACGATGTTGAAGGAAATATTGATGCCGATATTGGTATAACATGAACACATTGACACAAAAAGAATTGGAACAGATCTTCTCGTTGTATTTGGACGGGGAGCTCGGAGCGGAGGAGACGCGTCGCCTGGAAGAATTTCTCGCCACCCATCCTGCCATGGCTCGCGAACTGGAGATCTTGCGCACGGCGCAACGCAGTCTTACTTCCAAAGAGAAACTGCCGCCGAATGATTGGTTCTGGTTGAAACTGTCGAACACGCTGGAGACGAACAGTCGCCGCCCCCATCCGTTCTCTCTCCGGTCCCGTCCCGCCCTCGCACTCTCCACTCTGGCCACGGTGATGGTCCTGGCAATGGGACTCGTGTATTTTAAGGATGCGCCGTTGTTCCACCGGTTCTTTCTCGACAAAAAAATGCAGGCGGAAGAATTGTACCGCAATAATATCATGACCGGAAACATCCTTCCGTTGTTTTCCAATCTCAACAAGGATGATGTCCTCAACTTTGCCTTGTTCGGCAGTATTGCGGTCGATTCGGCCTCCAACACGTCGCTTCAAGTGAAAAATACCGAAGACCGCGGTTCGCAAATCCAGATTGTCCGGAACGAATCGGTACCGGCGCCGCCGTTAACGGTAAAAGATTTTGCGGCCGAGATCGGCATTACCGGCGATCAGCAGGAAGTGGTCGACTCCATTCTCGGAACGTACAAAGAAAAACTGCAGGCCTCCGTTTTGGTCAGCGAAAATGACGAGGTGGCTATCCACGCGGAACTCGCGCAGTTAAATCGTGCGATGGTTTCCACGATCGCCGCCTGCCTCGAACCGCCGCAGCGGACCCGGTTCCAGAAGTTCTTGGATGTTCGCAAGGCACCGTTTGCGGTGGTGGCAGTGAATGCTCCGCAACTGGAAGGGAAAGCGATCCTGGCAAAAATTCCGAAGATTTCAACGAGCAACAATTACGTCGTCATCTCTCCCGCTGCGGTCGAGGTGGCGGAGATGCGCATCAATGTGGACAGCATCCGGGATGTCGCCCGCCGTCAGGAGATGACTCATCGGCGTATGGTGACCGAACGGATGGTGGTGGAACTGGCCGATCGTCATCGACGGCTGGAAGAGAACATCGTCACCGCCGGACAGAACCGTGTGCGGGTGGAATCCTCTGCCGGCGCTTTTCAGATTCACTTCGAGCACCGGGCGCCCAGCGCCGTTCCGGGATTTGAGATGGTCGAGATGGTGAAACCGCGGGTCATCGCACCCCGTCCGTCGGCGAATCACGTGACCGTGATCGGCGATTCCGCCGTGATGTTCGAGATTCCGGCGGATGACCGGACGGTCGGCGTGTTCAAAAAACTTCCGCGCGGCGAATTTCAATATGAGATTGTCGATTCGGTGGTGGCGCCGAAGATGAAACTTCTCTATAAATCGCCGGCAAAACGACGGGAAGCGGAATCGCGTTTTTATGATCGACGTCCGAAAGCAGAAGAAGAGTTGATTGATCTCGATTCGTTGCTCCGGGAAAGCGAACGAACCACGCCGGCCCCCGCTCCGGCGAAACCGAAACGGCCGGGAAAAGAAGTGGAGATCGAAACGGTGATGTGACCGCCCGATCGGCCGAAGTTTCAAAAATCCCCGCGATTTGTTCGCGGGGATTTTTTGTTTGGACTTCTCACCCGGCTTCTCTACATTTCAGAAACATCGAAAGGAACTCCGTGATCCGCTTCCGCACGTTCGTACCTCTGTTGCTTCTTGTTTCGTTTCTTCATTCGACCGATCCGCAAAAATTGCATCAACGGTCCGTTGTGGCGGACGGGCACAACGACGTGCTCCTTCGCTCCATGCGCGGTGAGGATATTGCTGTCCGCACGACCGAAGGGCATTCCGACATTTTCCGTCTGAAAGAGGGGGGAGTGGATGTCCAATTTTTTTCCGTATGGTGCGGCAGCGATTTCGGGAAAGGGCGGGCATTTCGCCGAGCCGTGGAAATGATCGACACACTGGAATCGATTATCCGACGAAGCGCTCCGCACATCGCCTCCGCCCGTACTGTCCGTGAAATGGAATCCATCCTGAAAAAAGAGAAGATGGTGGCATTGATCGGCGTGGAAGGGGGGCATATGATTGAGGACAGTCTGTTCTATCTCGATTCGCTGGCGAAACGGGGGATGAACTATCTCACCCTCACCTGGAACAATAGTACCTCCTGGGCGACTTCAGCGGCGGATGAAACGGAAAAGGGAGATTCGCTGGCGTTCCGGGGACTCACGCCGTTCGGACGAACGGTGGTCGAACGATTGAACGAACTCGGCGTCATCGTGGATCTGTCGCATGTGGGGGAACGGACCTTTTGGGATGCGCTGGCAACAACGAAAAAACCGGTGATCGTGTCGCACTCATCGGTCTACGCGATCTGTCCCAGCCGGAGAAATTTAAAGGATGACCAGATCAAAGCGGTGGCGGCCAACGGCGGCGTCATCTGCATCAATTTTTATTCCGGATTTATCGACAGCAATTATTCCGCCCGTGTCCGGGAGATCCGGAGGGGGCACAAAACGATCACCGATTCCATCAAATCCGTCCACGCCGATTATTGGAAGGCGGAGATGCTCATCGATTCGATTCTTTCGCCGAAATATGAAAATGCCCGTCCGCCTCTCTCCGTCTTGATCGATCACATCGACTACGTTGCGAAGCTCGTCGGAGCGGACTATGTGGGACTGGGGAGCGATTTTGACGGCATTGAATCATTGCCGCGGGAGATGAATGACGTGACTTTTCTGCCGAACATCACGCGGGAATTGCTGAAGAGGGGGTATTCGGAGAAGGATATCGCCAAAATTCTCGGCGGAAATGTGATGCGCGTGGTGAAGGCGAACATGAAGCGCTAAAAAGACGAAACCCCCGGCGGGCGGGGGTTTGTCGTGTTACATTGCTTCTTCTTCTTCGGTCCGTTGGTTCCGGCGTACGGCCTTCACCAGTTTCATGCGTTTTTTCACGGATGGTTTCGTGAAAAATGTCCGCTTCTTGAATTCTTTCAATACGCCGGAGCGTTCATATTTTTTCTTGAAGCGTCGGATCGCACGATCGATCGATTCATTATCGTTAACGACTATTCCTACCAAGTATCTTCACCTCCCTCGATTGGTCTGTTGTTGGTTATTCTGCCAGTTGTAAGTTTTCGATCAATTTTTTCACGCCGCTTTTTTCAAACTGCACCCAGATGGCGTTTCCGCCGCTCGAGGTCTTTTCTTTCGATGTCACTTTTCCCATGTCGTCCCAATCCGTATGATAAATGGAGACGCCGATGTCGAATGATTTTTCCGGGGAGTAATCGATGCAGTCTTCGCGGGTAAACTTGAGGATGTTGTCTTCTTTTTTCTTGAGATTCGTATCGAGCATCATGCTGTGATGACAACGCGTACATCGGTACCAGATCTTGTTCTCTGCTCCGACGACCGCTCCGATGATTTCCATTTTGGACTCTCTGCCGCAGGAGGTGCAGACTTGTGTAACATATTTGGACTTACTCATAGACCGAATCTCCGTTCGCACCAGAAACACCTGAGCGAAAAATGTAAACCATCGTACGGTGCAGGCACCGTTTCGTCACTTTAATAATGTAAAATACAAAATTTCGCGTACGTGAGTCAAGGGGATTTTCGCTCCGGGCTCCGTCCGTGCCGCGGGACAGACGCCCCCTTCTCCGGCCATTCATTGATTTTCAAGGCAAAAATTGATATATTTTTCCTCAATTTTTCAATCGAGGGATATGGTGCACCGTTGCAGTTCGGCGATTTTCGAAATTCCGTAACTTTTTTCCGTGGAGAGAGGGAGCACCCCTCTTTCGTTATTTATTGGCGTAAATTTTATTGAGGAAACCATGGCAGACAAACAATATGATGTCGTCGTCATCGGCGGTGGTCCCGGCGGTTATGTTGCCGGTATCCGGGCCGGTCAATTAGGACTGAAAACTCTTGTCGTTGAAAAGGATAAACTCGGCGGCATCTGCCTGAATTGGGGCTGCATTCCGACGAAGGCGTTGATTAAAAATGCCGAAGTGCTCACCACCTTCAAACATGCGGAAGATTTCGGATTTTCGTTCGACAATTTGAAAGCGGATTTCGGGAAAGCGGTGAAACGGAGCCGGGACATTTCGACGAAAAGTTCGAAAGGGATCGAATTTCTCTTTAAGAAAAACAAGGTGGAACATCTGTACGCGACGGCTAAGATCGTCTCCAAAGGAGTGATTGAAGTGGATGCGGCGGGGAAAAAAGAAAAGATCAATGCCAAACACATTATCATCGCCACCGGTGCACGTCCGCGCATCCTTCCGAATATCCCGGTCGATTATAAACAAATCATCACCAGCACCGAAGCGATGGTGCTGCCGGAAGTTCCGAAACGCCTCGTCGTGATCGGCTCCGGCGCCATCGGATCAGAATTCGCCTACATCTATAATGCGTACGGATCCAAAGTGACGATCATCGAGATGTTGGACAGCCTGCTGCCGATTGAAGACCGCGAGATCACCAAAGTGCTCCGCCGTAATTTTGAAAAAGCGGGGATCGAAGTGCTGACCGATACCAAAGTGGATAGCGTTACGCCGGGAAAAGAAGCGACGGTGAAATATTCGAACAAGGACGGCGTGAAGGAGATCAAAGCGGACATCGTGCTGAGCGCAATCGGCGTTCAAGGGAACATCGAACAGCTCGGTCTGGAAACGCTCGGCGTGAAGACCGAAAAATCGTTCATCAAAGTTGACGCATTCCTGAAAACGAACATCGACGGCATTTACGCCATCGGTGACGTGGCCGGTCCGCCGTGTCTTGCCCACAAAGCGTCGCATGAAGGGATTGTCTGCGTCGAAGCAATTGCCGGCAAACATCCGCATGCGGTGGATTACGACAACATTCCGGGCTGCACCTATTGTCAGCCGCAAGTCGCCAGCGTCGGCATGACCGAAGAAAAAGCACGGGCGGCCGGAAAAGAAATCAAAGTCGGCCGGTATCCCTTCCGCTCGCACGGAAAAGCGCTCGCCCTGAATGAGACCGAAGGAATGGTAAAATTGATTTTCGACGCGAAATACGGCGAACTGCTCGGTGCGCACATCATCGGACCGGAAGCGACGGAAATGATTGCGGAACTCGTCACCGCGCGCACGCTGGAAACGACGGCCGAACAGATTTACAATACGATCCATGCACATCCGACGCTGACCGAAGGGATCGCCGAAGCGGCGCTCGATGCGTACGGTCGCGCACTGCATATTTAACATGAAACCGTTACTCGTCGTCGATCTCGGCCGCACACGGTATGCCGATGCCTGGGAGCTGCAGAAAAAAGTATTTTCTGCCCGTCTCGAACGGCGCATCGACGACGTGTTGCTGTTGACGGAACATGAACCGGTCTTCACGCTCGGCAAAGGGGCGGACGGAAATCACCTTCTCGCGAACGACGACGAGTTGAATGAAAAGAAGATCGACATGTTCTGGATCGACCGCGGCGGCGATGTCACATTCCACGGGCCGGGACAAATCGTCGGTTATCCGATCATCGATCTCAATTTGCAGTATCTCGATATCCATCGCTACCTGCGCGATATTGAGGAGATGATCATCCGCACGCTCGCCGATTACGGCATATCGTCCGGGCGGGAAAAGGAATTCACCGGCGTATGGGTGAAGAACGAGAAGATCGCCGCGCTCGGCGTGAAAGTAAGCAAGTGGATCACCATGCACGGTTTTGCGTTGAACGTTGGCACGGACCTTTCGTTTTTCGACCGGATCATTCCGTGCGGAATCTTTCACAAAGGAGTTACGTCGTTGAATGCGGTAACGGGAACGTTGGTTCCTCTTCCCGATGTTCACCGGCGGTTGATTCGACATTTTTCCGACATCTTTTCTTTCGAGGTCAAACAGATCACGAAAGAAGAACTTTTCACACTGCTTCACCACCCTGAAGCCGCAGTAGAGGAGAACTAACACAATGGCGCAGAAAAAAAACGCCGTGATCGAAAAAAAGAAACAGACTCCCCACGCAGGCGGAGGCATCCCATCGTCGCACTCCTCCAACGGCGTGTTGAACAAGGAACGTCTTTTGTTTGCGTACCGGACGATGGTGCTGGCGCGGTACATCGACGAAAAAGAGATGAACCTGTTGAAGCAGGGAAAGATCCTCTTTCATATCAGCGGCCCGGGCCATGAAGCGGCGCAGGTGGCCATCGCCATGGCGATGAAACCGGGATACGACTGGTCGTATCCGTACTACCGCGATCTGGCGTTTTCTCTCGCAATGGGATCCACCGCAAAAGACATTCTCTGTGAAAACATGCACCGGATCGAAGGTCCGTCGTCACACGGCCGCCAAATGCCGTCGCATTACGGCGACCGTCGCTACCGCATCGTCGGCCAGTCCTCACCGACGGGGACGCAATATCTGCAGGCCGTCGGTACCGCCATGGGGTCGCGCAAAGAAGGAAATGATGAAGTGACGTATGTCTCTTCCGGCGAAGGGGCGACAAGTGAAGGGGAATTTGCGGAAGCGGTCGCCTGGGCGAGCCGCGAAAAATTTCCGGTGATCTTCTGCGTGCAGAACAACAAGTTCGCCATCTCCGTCCCGGTGAAGGACCAGATCGCCGGCGGGTCGGTGGCACGATTGTATAGCGCGTATCCGAACTTAAAAACGTTTGAGGTCGATGGAACAGACTTCATCGAATCGTATCGCACCGCGGCAGAAGCGGTGGAATATTGCCGCAAGGGGAACGGTCCGGCGATGATTGAAGCGCACTGCGTTCGCCTTTTCCCCCATTCGTCGTCCGATGATCCGAAAAAATATATGACGGCGAAACAAATGGAAGAGGATAAAGCCAAAGATCCGATTCCGAAATTCGAAAAATATTTGACCTCCCACGGATATGCGATTGCAAAAGATCTCGAAGCGATCCGCATCGCGGTGAAACAGGAAGTGGAAGAGGCATCGGATTACGCCGAAGCGGCGCCGAGTCCGACAGCCGATACGGCGGAACGGAATGTGTTTTCACCGGTCATCGCCGTTCCGAAAGAGAATTTTTCCGAACCGGAACATTCCGGCGCAAGCATCGTGATGGTGGATGCCATCAATCATGCGTTGCATGAGGAGATGAAACGGAATCCCAAAATGGTGGTGTACGGCGAAGATGTGGCCGACGGCAAGGGAGGCGTGTTCACCGCCACGAAAGGATTAACGACGAAATTCGGCGCCGACCGGTGTTTTAACTCGCCGTTGGCGGAAGCGAGCATTCTGGGTACGGCGATCGGACTGGCCGTTCGCGGATTCAAACCGGTGGTGGAGATCCAATTCGGCGACTATATCTGGCCGGCGTTTATGCAAATTAAAGACGAGCTGGTGCATATGCGGTACCGCACGGACGGGGATTGGAGTTGTCCCGTCGTGATCCGTGTCGCCACCGGGGGATATATCCGCGGCGGATTGTATCACAGTCAGAGCATCGAAGGGACGTTCACGCATATTCCCGGAATCTGGGTGGCGATGCCTTCCAATGCCGCGGATGCGAAAGGATTATTGAAGACGGCGATCCGCGAAGATAATCCCGTTCTGTTCTGCGAACACAAAGGACTCTATCGCCAGCAGTTCGCCGCAACGCCGGAGCCGGATGAAAATTATTGCCTGCCGTTCGGTGTCGGAAAGATCAAACGCGAAGGTTCGGACATCACCGTCGTCACTTGGGGATTTATGGTGCAGCGCTCATTGGAAGCGGCGCGGAAGATGGAAGAGAAGGGGATCAGCGTGGAAGTGATCGATCTCCGGACGCTCATTCCGTGGGACAAAGAGATGGTCTTCCGCTCGATCCGCAAAACGGGAAAAGTGCTCGTGGTTCACGAAGATACAAAAACCGGCGGATACGGTGCGGAGATCGGCATGCAGATCGCCGAAGAATGTTTTGAATATCTCGACGCTCCGTTGGCGCGCGTTGCCGCGCTCGATGCGCCGATTCCGTTTGCACCGGCATTGGAGAACACGGTTCTTCCTCAAGAACATCATATTACGAGCGCGTTGGAAAAATTGGCGGCGTTTTGACTATGCGTACAGTGAAAAAAGTTGTTCGAAAATACACGTTGGGTGAAGAACCTTCGGATTTTTTGTTCTGGAAAAAAAAATCCGTTCACGAACGCCTGGAAGCGTTGGAAATGCTGCGGCGGCAATTTTTTGGATATTCCTATGAAACTCTTCCCGGATTTCCGAGAGTTTATAAAATTACTCAACAAAAACGGCGTTGAATACCTCGTGATTGGAGGTTATGCGGTTGTGTTTCACGGGTATGTACGGACAACGGTCGATTTAGACATCTGGATCAAAAATTCTTCTAAAAATTCCGAAAAAATATTTCAGGCATTGAAGGATTTTGGATTCGGCTCTGTCGGATTAACGCCGGCAGATTTTATTAAGAAGAATGCAATTATTCAGCTGGGATTTCCGCCCCGTAGAATTGATATCGTCACCACTCCCAGCGGTGTTTCTTTTGATACCTGCTACCATAAACGTGTTGTGACAACGATCCAGAATGTGAAAGTGAATTTTATAGACTTTAAAAGTCTCGTCAAAAATAAAAAATCCTCCGGTCGCTTAAAAGATATTGCCGATATTGACAATTTGAAGTAATTGATGACAACCAAAAAAAAGACATCGTTGAGATCTTCGATTAAAAAAAGTAATACTGTTCTCTCCCGAGAACAATATCTTCGCCTCTACTATTTTATGCGCCTCACGCGCGAGTTCGAAGAATCGATCCTGAAGTTGTACCGGCAGGGAAAAATCATCGGAGGAGCGTACACCGGCAACGGAAACGAAGCGACCGCCGTCGGGAGTGCGTTCGTGCTGGAGAAGAACGATTATCTCTTCCCGATGCATCGCGATATGGGTGCGCATCTGGTGAAGGGGCAAACGTTGCGTCATTTGATGCTGCAGCATCTGGCGCGGGGAAACTCGTTGTCCAAAGGCCGCGACGGCACGGGGCATTACGCCGATCCGGCGCTGCGGATCTACGGCAACATCAGTCATCTTGGGGCGATGATTCCGATGGCGGCGGGAGTCGCGTTGGCGAGCAAATTGCGAAAAGAAAAATCGGTCGTCCTCACCTACATCGGCGACGGCGGCAGTAATGTCGGCGACGTGCATGAATCGCTCGCCATGGCCTCCGTGATGAAACTGCCGCTGATCCTCATCATCGAGAACAATCAGTTCGCCTACTCCACGCCGGTGGCGAAACAAAAAGCGATGGAAAAATATTCCGATCGTGCCGCCGGTTACGGAATTCCCGGTGTCACCATCGACGGGACGGATATCGAAGCGGTGTACGCCGCCTGCAAAACTGCGGCGGACCGCGCCCGTGCCGGTGAAGGCCCCACACTCATCGAGTCGGTGACGATGCGCATGCACGGGCATTCGGCACACGACGGTGCGGAGTATGTTCCGAAACAGCTGTTGGCGGAGTGGAAGAAAAAAGATCCGGTCCAACGGATTGAAAAATTGTTGACGGACAAAAAGATTCTGACGCCGAAGATCAAAGAAGAGTATGAAAAAAAGGTGTTTGCGGAGCTGGACGATGCAACACAATTTGCCGTCGACTCTCCGTACCCGCCGGCGGAAGATGCCGCCGTGGGTGTGTACGCCGATTGATTTTTAAATATTTCGTGAATCTGTGATTTAAAATTTCATGCCAAACATTACTTACATCGAAGCGATCTCCAAAGGACTCTGGGAAGAGATGGAGCGGGATTCATCCGTTTTCCTGCTCGGCGAAGATATCGGTCCGTTCGGAGGAGCCTTTAAAGTCACCAAAGGTTTCATTCAACATTTCGGGGAAGATCGGGTCATCGACACCGTTCTCGCCGAAACCGCAATTCTGGGAGCCGCCACCGGCGCCGCCGTTGTCGGCATGCGTCCGGTCGCGGAGATGCAGTTCGCGGATTTTGTCACGACCGGATTCAGTCAGCTGGTGAACAACACCGCGTCGATCCATTACCGGTGGCATGTTCCGTGTCCGATGGTGGTTCGCCTTCCGAGCGGTGCCGGCATTCACGGCGGGCCGTTCCATTCCCGCAATCCCGAAGCGTGGTTCTTCCATCAACCCGGATTTAAGATTGTTGCTCCGTCCACACCGTATGACGCCAAAGGATTGATCAAAGCGGCGGTGAGGGACAATAATCCGGTCCTCTATCTCGAACACAAACGATTGTACCGCCACATCAAAGGAGAAGTTCCCGATACCGAATACATCGTCGAGATCGGAAAAGGGGATGTCAAACGTTCCGGAACGGACATCTCCGTGATCACATACGGTTCGATGGTGCATATGGCGTTGGAAGCGGCGGAAGTGCTGCAGAATGAGAACGGTGTGAGCGTTGAGGTGGTCGATTTGCGGAGTCTGATGCCGCTTGATACGGAATTGATTTACGCATCCGTACGGAAGACCGGCAAAGTGTTGATCGCTCATGAAGATAACATCACCGGCGGGATCGGCGGAGAGATCTCCGCTTTGATCACGGAACATTGTTTCCAATCGTTGGATGCGCCGGTGAAACGGATCGGTGCGATCGATACGCCGACGCCGTACAGTCCGCCGCTCGAAGAGTTTTTTTTGCCGAACACCAAAAAAGTGGTTGCCGCTCTGCAGGAGTTGGCATCGTATTGACATTACGGTAGGACAGGTATTGTGCCTGTCCGATTTTTTCACGGCGGGAAAAACATGCCCCGAACGGATGTTCCGAAGAAGTTTTTCGGAAGTTCGGCACATGTTTCTCCTGCGAACACAAACAACATCTATAGGTTATTATGGCTTTAGTCGACGTCATCATGCCCCAAATGGGGGAAAGTATTGCCGAAGGAACGATCTCCAAATGGCATAAAAAAGTCGGCGATAAGATCGCCAAAGATGAAACGCTGCTGGAGATCAGCACGGATAAAGTCGATTCGGAGATTCCCGCACCCGCGGCCGGCATTATCGCCGAACTGTTGTTTCAGGAAACGACCACGGTCGGTGTCAACACGGTGATTGCCCGGATCAACACCGATGCAAATGCATCCGTTTCTGCCCCTGCTCCGGCACCTGCTCCGGCCGCACCGGTACCGCAGAAACCCGTTGCGGCGGCTCCCGCTGCTCCTGCCCCTGTTGCCGTTTCAGGCGGCGCATTGATTGATGTGATCATGCCGCAGATGGGCGAGAGCATCGCCGAAGGAACGATCACCAAATGGCATAAGAAAGTCGGCGACAAAATTGCCAAAGACGAGACACTGCTGGAGATCAGCACGGACAAGGTCGATTCGGAAATTCCCGCTCCGGCCGCCGGCGTGCTGGCGGAAATTTTATTTCCGGCACAAACAACCGTGGGTGTGAATACGGTGATCGCAAAAATTTCATCCGGTTCCGGCGCGGCCGTCGTCTCCACCGCACCCGCTCCGGCCCCCGCACCGGCGGTGCAATCGCGCACTGTCGAATCCTCTTCCGCTCCGGCTACCGTTGTTCCGCAATCCGCCTCACAGCCGAAAAGTACGTCGGGACGGTTCTATTCACCGCTCGTGTTGAACATTGCGCGGACAGAAAATGTTTCGATGAGCGAACTGGAATCGATCGCGGGTACCGGCGCGAACGGACGTGTTTCCAAAAATGACATTCTGTCGTACGTCAGCGGACGAAAGGGAGGAGCCGCTCCCGTCCGCACGACTGCGCCGCCGGCCTATGCACCGCCGAAGCCGGCCGCACCGATCACTTACCCGGCCGGGCGTGTGGAATTGATCAAGATGGATACGATGCGGAAAGCAATCGCGGAACATATGGTGCGGAGCAAACATACCTCGGCGCATGTCGGATCGCTTTCCGAAGCCGATCTGACAACGATCGTGAAGTACCGCGAAAAGAACAAATCGTCCTTCGAAAAACGGGAAGGATTTAACCTCACGTTCACCCCGTTCTTTTTGGAAGCAGTGGTGAAGGCGCTGAAAGATTTTCCGATGCTCAACTCGTCGGTGGACGGCGACACCATCATCATCCGCAAAGATATCAATCTCGGTGTGGCGGTGGCGTTGGAGAACGGATTAATCGTTCCGGTAATCAAAAATGCGGAACAAAAAAATCTTGCCGGCATCGCTCGTTCGTTGAACGATCTGGCAACCCGCGCCCGGAACAAAAAATTGCTGCCGGATGAAGTGACCGGCGGAACGTTCACCGTCACCAATCCGGGCGGTTACGGAAACCTGTACGGATTTCCGATCATCAACCAGCCGCAGGTGGCGATTCTCGGCGTCGGCGCGATCAAAAAACGTCCGGTCGTGATCGACGATGCCATTGCGATCCGTTCGATGGTCTATATTTCGATGTCGTACGATCACCGGATCATCGACGGTGCTCTCGGCGGCATGTTCATGCAAAAAGTAGTGTACTATCTGGAAAACTTTGATCCGTCGCAGGCGATTTAAATGGAAATTCTCATTCAAGAAATACCGGCGAACAATCTTCCCGCTCCGGCCGCTCCGGCGGAACGTCAGCGAAAACCGGAATGGTTGAAAGCCCGCGTTCCCGGCGGCGAAAATTATTCCCGGCTGAAGAGCCTGATCGACGAACGGAAACTCCACACCGTCTGCGAAGAAGCCCGCTGTCCGAACATGGGGGAATGTTGGAATTCCGGGACCGCCACATTTATGATCCTCGGCGACACCTGCACCCGCAGCTGCGGTTTCTGCAATGTGAAGACGGGAAAAATGTTTGTGGTTGACGAAGATGAACCGCGCCGTGTCGGTGAGGCCGTGGCGTTGATGAATCTGCGCCATGCGGTAATCACATCAGTGAATCGCGACGAGCTGTTCGACGGCGGTGCGCATATTTTTGCCAACACCATTCACGAAATCCGTAAGCGGGTACCGTTGTGCCGGGTGGAAGTGCTCATCCCCGATTTTATGGGGAGCGAAGAAGCATTGACCGTTGTGTTGAATGCACAGCCGGATGTGCTGAATCACAACATCGAAACGGTTCCGCGATTGTACCGCCAGGTTCGTCCGCAGGCACACTACCACCGCACGCTCGAGCTGCTGGACCGGGCGAAACAGCGCGGGTTCACGACGAAGACCGGCATCATGGTCGGACTCGGCGAAACGGCGGATGAAGTGATCGATGTGATGGCCGATCTCCGGGCCGTGTCGTGCGACATTTTTACGATTGGCCAATATTTGCAACCGACGAAAAATCACTTGCCGGTGGATCGATACGTTCATCCGGATGAATTTGCGATGTACCGCGTGAAAGGGATGGAAATGGGATTCAAACATGTCCAATCCAGCCCGCTCACGAGAAGTTCCTACCATGCCGAACAGCATGTGTGACCGTTGTTGTTTTCACGTTCCGTAAACGAAATCTCTTTTCAGGAATCACGATACGATGGAAAAAAATAAATCAAAACAACCCCGTTGGGCCGATTTAAAACTCTCCAACGAAAAATTGATCAAAATGTACCGCGACATGCTGCTGATCCGTCGCTTTGAAGAGCGGGCCGCGCAGGAATACGGGAAAGGGAAGATCGGCGGATTCTGCCATCTCTACATCGGTCAGGAAGCGACCGGCGTGGGAGCCATCGCCGCATTGCGCGAAGATGATTTTATCTACACCGCTTACCGCGATCACGGTCAGGCACTTGCGCGGGGGATGGAAGCCAAAGGATGTATGGCGGAATTATTCGGCAAAGTGACCGGCGTATCGAAAGGAATGGGCGGATCGATGCATTTTTACGATCTCTCCAAAGGATTTATGGGCGGCTGGGGAATTGTCGGCGGTCATCCGCCGCTCGCCGCCGGAACGGCATTCGCCACCAAATATCAAGGGCGCGATTCCGTGACGATCTGTTTTATGGGCGAAGCTTCCACCAACCAGGGGGTATTCCACGAAACGTTGAACATGGCTCAGCTCTGGAAACTTCCCGTTATCTTCATCTGCGAGAACAACGGATACGGTATGGGAACGGCGATCTCCCGCGCCATGGCGGGTGAACATCTTTTCGACAAAGCGGCCGGATATGAAATGGCGCGCGGTGCAGTGAACGGTATGGATGTGATCGAAATGTACCGGGAAATGAGCATTGCCATCGAACGGGCGCGGAAAGAAAATCTTCCCACGTTCCTCGAAGCCCGCACCTACCGCTACCGCGGACATTCCATGTCCGATCCGGGACAATACCGGACGAAAGAAGAGATCGAAGAATACAAGAAAAAAGATCCGATCGAAACATTCGGCGCGGAATTGAAAGAATGGAAAATCCTTTCCGAAGCGGAGATAGAAGCGATGGACGAAGCGATTAAACACGAAGTGCAGGAAGCGGTGGAATTCGCCGATGCAAGTCCGCAACCGCCGCTGGAAATGTTGTATGACAATGTATATGCATAACAGATGTACTGACTAAAGGACGATGACGCAATGGCACTATTACAGATTCGAGAAGCGATCAATCAGGCCATCGACGAAGAAATGGCCCGCGATGCGGGTGTCTTCATCATGGGCGAGGAAGTCGCGCAATATAACGGCGCATATAAAGTAACGCAGGGTCTCTGGAAAAAGTACGGCGATAAACGGGTGATCGACACGCCGATCACCGAAGCGGGATTCGCCGGTATCGGCATCGGCGCCGCGATGACCGGCATCGGTGTCCGGCCGATTGTGGAGATGATGACGTGGAATTTCGCCATCCTCGCCTTCGACCAGATTATCAATCACGCCGCCAAAGCGCGGTACATGTCCGCCGGCCAGTTTTCCGTGCCGATCGTGTTCCGCGGACCGAACGGCCCGGCACACATGCTGAGCGCGCAGCATTCTCAAGCGCTGGAATCGATGATGGCGCATGTTCCCGGATTGATCGTGATGACGCCGTCCACACCGTATGATGCAAAAGGGATGTTAAAATCGGCGATCCGGGATGATAATCCGGTCATCTTCATGGAAAGCGAATTGATGTACGGCATCAAAGGGGAAGTGCCGGAAGAAGAATATCTGATCCCGATCGGGAAAGGTGACGTCAAAAGAGAAGGAACCGATGTGACGATCATCGCCTGGACGAAGATGGTCGCCGTTGCCCTGAAGGCGGCGGAAGAATTGGAGAAGGAAGGAATCCAGGCCGAAGTGATCGATCCCCGCACGCTGCGGCCGCTGGATGAGGAACTCATTCTCGCATCGATCAAAAAAACGAACCGCTGCGTCATCGTCGAAGACTCCTGGCCGTTCGCCAGCGTCGGCACCGAGATCGCACACCGGATACACACAAAAGCGTTCGACGATCTCGATGCACCGGTGGAGAAGATCAACAGCGCGGATATACCGATGCCGTATGCGGAAAATCTTGAGCATGAAGCGCTGCCGAGTCCCACCAAAGTAATTGCGGCGGTGAAAAAAGTGATGTACCGATAATGTTGAAACGTTTTTCGCCGCGTTGTTCGTTCAACAATCAACAACGCGGGTGATGACGGTGTCCACCATGATTTAATGTTAGGATAGACCTTATGGCAACGAAAATGTTAATGCCGAAATTGAGCGACACCATGGAAGAGGGTGTCATTCTGAAATGGCGAAAAAAAGAGGGCGAGTCGATCAAGTCCGGCGATATTCTTGCCGACATTCAATCCGACAAAGCCGACATGGAACAGGAAGCGTATGATTCCGGCGTGATCCTGAAACTGTTCGCCAAAGAGGGTGAAGGGGTAAAAGTCGGCGCACCGCTGGCGATCATCGGGAAGGCGGGTGAAGATATCACCGCGTTGCTCGTTTCTTCCGCACCCGCTGCCGCTCCGAAAGCAGAACCGGCCCCCGCAGCAACACCGGCACCCGTTGTTTCCGCACCGGCGTACGTTCCGCCGCCGGCGCCTCCCGTGAACACCGGCGGGCGCGTAAAAGCATCCCCGTTGGCGAAAAAGATCGCGCAGGAAAAAAATATCGATCTGCGCACCGTTTCCGGCAGCGGACCGTTCGGACGGATCGTCAAGGCCGATGTCGAGTCCCGCACCGGCGGAGCTTCCCTGACGCGCAAACCGCTCGCTCCGCTGCAGACGAAGGAGATTCCTCTTTCCATGATGCGGAAAACGATCGCCAAACGCCTTCTGGAAAGCAAAAACACGATCCCGCATTTTTACCTCACGATC
The DNA here is from genome assembly GCA_964603685.1 of uncultured Chitinophagaceae bacterium. Classification (GTDB taxonomy): domain Bacteria; phylum Bacteroidota; class Ignavibacteria; order UBA10030; family UBA8401; genus UBA8401. The sequence goes on along the minus strand of CAZRWF010000009.1, from coordinate 29,483 downwards.
GAAATCAACATGAAACGGGCGATCGATTTCCGTACGTCTTTTAATGAGGCGACCGGTACGAAAATCAGTTACAATGATATTGTGATGAAAGCGGCCGCTCTCGCGTTGCGGGAAAATCCGAAAGCGAACAGTTCCTTTTATCCCGACAAGATCGTGCAGCACGGACGAGTGGATGTAAGTGTTGCCGTGGCGGTGGACGAAGGATTGATCACCCCGGTCATTCGTCACACCGATCAAAAAACCATCCTGGAGATTTCTGCGGAGACAAAAGAATTAGCCAAACGCGCACGGGAAGGGAAACTGAAGCCCGAGGAGTTCACCAACGGTACCTTCACCGTCAGCAATCTGGGAATGTACGACATCGAAAACTTTGCGGCGATCATCAATCCGCCCGAAGGGGCGATCCTTGCCGTCGGCGCGATCGTCGAAAAGCCGGTCGTGGAGGAGGGCCGCGTCGTTGCCGGTCACACGATGAAAGTGACGCTGTCGTGCGATCATCGCGTTGTGGACGGTGCTGTCGGCGCGACGTTCCTGCAATCCTTCAAAAAAATCATGGAAAATCCTTTGTTACTGGTCATCTAACACCGTAGTGTTGTTTTCCGGCGTCATTTCGATGAGAGTCGAAATGACGCCGTCATTTTAAACCCATTCCTTCTTTCTTTATTCCCGCCTTCCCGTGTGCCCCCGGCGCTGCCTCAATGATGAGAGCGGATTCTATTGACATTCCACAGGGAACTTCTTAACATAGCCACACTATTGAAGAGATTTCACCCTTTCCTCACCAACAGGAGAATGTGTATGTCCCGAATCGTCCGCGGCGGTCTCATCCAGTGTTCCATCGCCACTTCCAACGATCAACCGATCGAAAAGATCAAAAAAGCGATGATCGACAAACACATTCCGTGGATCGAAAAAGCGGGTAAAGAAGGGGTGCAGATCCTCTGTCTGCAGGAAGTATTTAACGGGCCGTATTTCTGTGCCGAGCAAAAAACAAAATGGTACGATATGACCGAACGGATTCCGGACGGTCCGACCGTAAAACTGATGCAGAAATATGCGAAGAAGTATAAAATGGCAATCGTCGTCCCGATCTACGAGATTGAGATGGAAGGAATCTTCTATAATACGGCCGCAGTGATCGATGCGGACGGTACCTACCTCGGAAAATATCGCAAACATCACATTCCACAAGTGGAACCGGGTTTCTGGGAAAAGTTCTATTTTAAACCGGGGAATCTCGGCTTTCCGGTCTTTAAAACAAAATATGCCGATATCGGCGTTTATATCTGTTACGACCGGCATTTTCCCGAAGGGGCGCGCATTTTGGGATTAAACGGCGCAGAGATCGTCTTCAATCCTTCCGCCACCGTTGCCGGACTCTCCGAATATTTATGGGAGCTGGAACAGCCGGCGCATGCGGCGGCGAACGGATATTTCGTCGGTGCGATCAACCGCGTCGGCACCGAAGCGCCGTGGAATATCGGCGAGTTCTACGGGAAAAGTTATTTTTGCTCTCCGCGGGGAAAAATCCTCAAACAAGCAAGCCGGGATAAGGACGAATTGGTGGTGTGCGATCTGGACATGAAAATGATCGCCGACGTGCGTTCCACATGGCAGTTTTACCGGGACCGGCGACCCGAAGCCTACGGGAAGATCACAGAGTTGAAAGATTAGTTTGGGAAAGTACGGTCGGGTGACAGGTTCTCGGTGAACGAAAATTCGGATATATTCATCCCGATTCCATAACCTTCAACCTTCAACCTTTAACCTTCAACTTTCAAACTTGAACAATTAACCCTTAACCAATAACCCCAACCCCTCAACCCACTCAGAGAATATTCCCGACATGCCCCCAAAATATTCATCAAAAGACGTAGTTGATATCACCGCGAAATACACGTACGGCACCTGGCGCAAACAAAAAGGGTGGACGCCGCTCCATGTGGTTGATGGAGAAGGATGTTTTTTTATCGACGCAAACGGAAAACGGTATTTTGACTTTTCATCGCAACTGATGTGCGTGCACCTCGGATATAAAAATCAGGCGGTTATCAAATCGATCGAAGATCAGGCCAAGTCCCTTCCGTACATCGCCCCCGGATTTGCAACTGATATCCGTGCGGAACTGAGCACGCTGCTTCTGGAGGTGCTGCCGAAAGGATTAGAAAAGTTTTTCTTCACTACCTCCGGCACCGAAGCGAACGAAGCGGCATTTAAAATCGCACGGATGTACACCGGAAAGACGAAGATCATCGCCCGGTACCGGTCGTACCACGGATCCACGATGGGATCAATCGCCGCCACGGGGGATGCGCGCCGTTGGGCCATGGAACCGGCCGGAAAAATTCCGGGTGTCATCTTTTCTCCCGAAGTGAACTGTTTCGACTGTCCGATCGGCCACACCTATCCCGGCTGCAACATTGCCTGCGCCGATTATCTGGAACATATGATCGAAAACGAAGGGGATGTGGCGGCCGTGATCATGGAACCGATCGTCGGAACGAACGGGATTCTCATTCCGCCGAAAGAATATTTCCCGCGGATCCGGGAGATCTGCGACAAACACAATGTGCTGCTGATCGCCGATGAAGTGATGACCGGATGGGGAAGGACCGGCAAGTGGTTCGCGCTGGACCATTGGGGCGTTCAGCCCGACATTCTTGTGACGGCGAAAGGGATCACCACGGCATATATGCCGCTCGGACTCTGCGCTACGAACAAAAAAATCGCCGAATATTTTGACGATCATTTCTTTTCGCACGGTCACACCTACGAAGCTCATCCGCTGACCCTGGCCCCCGCCATCGCATCGATCAACGAATTCAAACGGATGGATCTGATCAACCGCTCCGCCGAGATGGGGAAATATCTCGGGGAAAAACTGAATGCCTTACGGTCGAAACACCCGTCAATCGCCGATGTGCGTGGATTAGGTCTCTTCTGGGCGGTGGAACTGATGAAAAACAAACAATCCAAAACGTATTTTAATACGCTGAAGGACAAGGTCACCGGCGTGCAATCGGTCGTGGAAAAGGTGGCCGCCCAGATGATGAAAAACGGCGTGTTCCTTCAGGCATGGGTCAGCCATTTTGTGATCGCGCCCCCGTTGATCGTAACCAAGGAGGAGCTGGATGCTGCTATTGCGGTGTTCGACGAAGCCCTGTCGATTGCGGATGCGTTGGTGGAATCGTAAAACGATTCACGATACACGTATCAATGCACTTCGATTCATGAAATGTACGGTCTCACGACCCGTAAAGGAAAAATCGCACGTATGGAATGCCGGAATGGAGAAATAAAAATTCCAGATTTACGATTATCACATGGAATATCGTGAATCTTGTACCGTGAATCCTGTAACCAGGTACCCAAACCCAAAACCTTCATGCCTATGCAAAACACCGCGCCGAAACTATCACAAAAAAAATACGAATCAAACTTCGCGGAGCTGAAACCGGCTCTGACGGAAGTTGCCGCCGTTGCCGAAGCGAACCGGTGCCTGTATTGTTACGATTCTCCCTGCATGACGACCTGTCCCACGCACATCGACATTTCCACCTTCATCAAAAAAATCTCTACCGGAAATATGAAAGGATCGGCGAAAACGATACTATCGTCGAATTGGGTCGCATTGACATGTGCCAAGGCGTGTCCGGTGGATGTTCTGTGCGAAGGGGCGTGCGTCTATAATGACAAAGGGGAAAAGCCGATCCAGATCGGCAAACTGCAGCGGCATGTAATGGACTGGTACGTCGAAAAAGGTATGCCGCCGTTATTCGAGCCGGGAGAAAAGAACGGCAAATCCGTCGGTGTCATCGGTGCCGGTCCGGCGGGACTCGCGTGCGCCGCGGAACTGCGGCTGCTCGGATTCGAGGTGACGATTTATGAAGCGAACAAGGTTCCCGGAGGACTGGACACCCATGGCATCGCACCGTACAAGATGAAACAGCAAGACAGTCTCAACGAAGTGCAAATGATCAAAAATCTCGGCGTGAAGATCAAAACCGGAATGTGGGTGGGGAAAAATATATCACTGAAACAATTGGAAAAACAGCATGATGCCATTTTTATCGGTGCCGGACTCCCGAAGCCGACGGAATTAAAAATCCCCGGCGAAGATTTAAAAGGAGTCCTGAACGCGCTCGACTTTGTGGAAGATGTGACAAAAAGAAAATGGAAAACCGTGAACATCGGCAAGCGGGTAGCGGTGATCGGCGCGGGAAATACCGCCATCGATGCGGCGACGGAGGCGAAACGGCTCGGCGCGAAAGAAGTGGTGATGGTGTACCGCCGCGGCAGAGAGCAGATGTCGGCGTATGATTTTGAGGTAGAACTGGCAAAAAGCGACGGCATCACATTCTCTTTCCATTCCCAGCCGAAACGGATCGTCGGGAAAAAATATGTGGAAGGGGTGGAATGTCTGCGGACAAAAATCGTCAATGGGAAATTGGTTCCAATTCCGAAATCGGAATTTGTGATCCCGGCGGATATGGTGATCAAAGCGGTCGGTCAAAATATCGATGAATCGTTCCTGTCCAAGATTCCCCGCCTTAAGATCAAAGACGGCATGATCGTCGTCAATGCACAATCCTATCAGACACACAATCCGAAATATTTTGCTGGCGGGGACTGCATCAACGGCGGCAAAGAGGTGGTCAACGCGGCGTATGACGGAAAACGGGCAGCGTACGGGATCCATAACTTCATTTTTAAGAAAAAGAAAGCCTGAGGAACTTATGGTCGATCTTTCTATCAACTGTGCCGGCATCAAATCACCGAATCCTTTTTGGCTTGCCTCCGCGCCTCCGTCCAATTCCGGTTATCAGGTGAACAAGGCGTTCGAGGCAGGATGGGGCGGTGCGGTCTGGAAAACGATCGGTGCCCCGGTGATGAATGTGGTGAACCGGTACGGCGCGATCAATTATAACGGACAGCGGATCATCGGGCTCAACAATATTGAGCTGATCAGCGACCGCTCCATCGAAATCAATCTGAAGGAAATCGCGGAAGTGAAACGACTCTGGCCCGACCGCGCCGTCGTTGCCTCCCTGATGGTCGAATCGGACCGGCAGGTGTGGCACGACATCGTCAAACGAACGATTGACACCGGTGCGGACGGGATCGAACTGAATTACGGGTGCCCGCACGGCATGAGCGAACGGGGAATGGGTTCTGCCGTGGGACAAGTGCCGGAATATTGCGCCATGATCACCGAATGGGTGACGGAGGTGTCGACGATTCCGGTGTTGGTGAAGCTGACTCCGAATATTACCGATATCCGTTTTCCCGGCCGCGCGGCAAAAAAAGGGAAAGCGAACGGTATTTCTCTCATCAACACCATCAACACGATCATCGGCGTCAATCTTGATACGTTCCAGATCGATCCCTCCCGCGGAGGCAAAGGCGGGCATGGCGGTTATGCCGGTCCGGCCGTGAAGCCGATCGCTCTGAATATGCTTTCCGAAATTGCCCGCGATCCCGAGATCAATCTCCCCATTTCCGGAATGGGTGGGATTTCCAACTGGAAAGATGCGCTCGAATTTATCCTGCTCGGCGCTTCGAGCGTCCAGGTCTGCACCGCGGCAATGCATTACGGATTCCGGATTGTGGAGGATATGATCGACGGGATGACGAACTGGATGGAGGAGAAAGGGTATACATCGTTGGACCAGATTCGCGGCAAGGCGCTGCCGAACATCGCCAACTTCGGGGATATGAACCTGCTTGCGAAGGATGTGGCGAAGATTGACGAGAGCAAATGTATCCAATGTAATCTCTGTTACATCGCCTGCGAAGATACGGCGCATCAATGCATCGACCTGCTCCCGAAGAACGGAAAAAAACAGCCGACCGTTCGCGCATCGGACTGTGTCGGCTGCCGGCTGTGTTATATCGTCTGTCCCGTGGACAACTGCATCACCATGGTGAGCAAAGACAACGGCAAAGAATCCAAAACGTGGAACGAGTTGATGAAGGAACTTCCTCAGCCCCTCTCCCTGGAGGATCTCCGGAAATTCCAACACAAACATGGGATTGATGTACATTAACATTTGGTTAACGATGAACGGTGAACAAATTGTGACTTGGAGAAATAATCCAGTCCATACTCGATAACCCTTAACCTTTAACCTTCAACCTTCAACCTTTAACTTTGAACCCTGAACCCTTCACAAGGACCTAACCTATGTCAGTATTAATTAAAAACGGCAGAGTCATTACGGCGGATGAGGATTTTATCGGGGACGTTTTTATCGAAGGGGAAACCGTGTCGCTCATCGGTAAAAACCTGAATGTGAAAGCGGAGAGAACAATCGATGCATCGGGAAAGTTAGTCATGCCGGGCGGGATCGATCCGCACGTTCACCTTGACATGCCGTTCATGGGAACGTACTCGAGCGATAATTATGCGACCGGTACCGGTGCGGCGTTGTTCGGCGGGACCACGATGGTGATCGACTTCGTTTTGCAAACGCAAGGGAAACCGTTGTATCACGCATTGGAGGCGTGGCAGGGTCGATCGAACGGCAATGCGGTGTGCGATTATTCGTTCCACATGGCGGTGACCGATTTTAATGAAAATACCAAACAAGAGATCGCGAAGATGGTGAACGACGAAGGGATCACGTCGTTTAAAACGTTTATGGCGTACAAAGGGGCGCTGATGATTGACGACCGTCAAATGGTCGGACTGATGCAGGAAGTGAAAAAGCAGGGAGGAATGGTGACCGTTCATGCGACCAACGGCGACATGATCGATTTTCTCGTCGCGAAACACCGTTCCGAAGGGAAACTTGCCCCGCTCTATCATTATCTTTCGCAGCCGGAGATCACCGAATCGGAGGCCTCCGGCCGGTTTGCCGATTTGGCGGGATATACCGGAGTACCCGGATACATCGTTCACATGACTTGCGAAGGGGCGCTCAACCAGGTCCGCCGAGTTGCGCAGCGGAATCAACGCGTCTTTGCGGAAACGTGCATTCAATACCTCATTCTCGACGCTTCACTCTATGAACAGAACTTCGACGGAGCGAAATGGGTCATGTCTCCGCCGCTACGACAGAAAAAAGATCAAGAGGCATTATGGGGCGGCATCAATCAAGGAAGCGTTCAAGTGGTGGCGACCGATCACTGTCCGTTCAAATGGGAACAAAAGCTGATGGGGAAGGATGATTTTTCGAAAATACCGAACGGACATCCCGCCATTGAAAACAGAATCGAATTACTCTTCTCCGAAGGAGTCAATAAAGGAAGGATATCGCTGAACAAATTTGTGGAAGTGAGTTCCACCAATGCAGCAAAAATATTCGGCATGTTCCCCAAAAAAGGGTGCATCGCGGTCGGCTCGGACGCCGATATTATGATTATGGATCCGAACGAGGAACATCAACTTTCGGCCAAAACGCATCACATGAATGTTGACTACTCGGCGTATGAAGGTTGGAAAGTGAAGGGGAAAGTAAAAACGGTACTCATGCGCGGACAAGTGGCCGTTGACAATAACACACTGCACATGAAACCCGGCTACGGCAAATTTGTGAAACGGAACAAAGTGAACGGCATTATTTAATTGGATAATTTGGGAATGGAAAATTGTGGAATTCGTATCGTTCATATCCGAACTCAAAACCAACGACGATACAACCGCAATCGTAAATCCAACATCAACAGCTCGAATCTTGTATCCTGTATCCTGAATCCTGAATCTTGCATCCTGAACCCTGAACCCTGAATCGTGCATCCTGTATCCTGAAACCTGAATCCCGATCACAACACTCGGCAAAAAACATGAAACCGTATCTCACCTCAGAACTTATTGACACGGATGTTTCATCGCTGGAGGGTTCGTCGCTCATCAATAACGATCTCGCCCCGACGCGGGTCGCACAGCGGACATGGGGAACGTACCATATCGCTGCGTTGTGGATCGGCATGTCGGTCTGCATTCCCACATATATGCTGGCGAGCGGATTGATCGCGGGGGGGATGAACTGGTGGCAGGCGCTGCTGACGGTAACGCTGGGGAATGTGATCGTTTTGATCCCGATGGTTTTAAATGCGCACGCCGGGACGAAATACGGGATTCCGTTCCCGGTACTTGCCCGCGCATCGTTCGGAACAATCGGTTCGAACATCCCGGCGATCCTGCGCGCAATCGTCGCCTGCGGCTGGTTCGGCATCCAAACGTGGATCGGGGGACAGGCGTTTAATTCCATGATCATCCTTCTCCTACCGGATTGGGCGGTGTTCGAGTGGGGACCGGCAGTCGGATTTTTGATTTTCTGGGGAATGAATGTTTACTTCATCGTCAACGGAACTGAATCGATCAAATGGCTGGAAGCATTCTCCGCCCCGTTTTTGATCGTGATGGGTTTAGCACTTCTCGCTTGGGCGTATATCGCCGGAGGAGGATTCGGGCCGATACTTTCGCAGCCGAGCAAGTTCGAAACGAACGCCGATTTTTGGAATTTTTTCATCCCGTCGTTGACCGGCATGGTCGGATTTTGGGCGACCTTGTCGCTGAACATACCGGATTTTACACGGTATGCGAAAAGTCAAAAGGATCAAATGATCGGCCAGGCGATCGGGCTTCCGCCGACGATGGCCCTCTTTGCCTTCATCGGCGTTGCCGTCACTTCCGCCACCGTTGTGGTCTTCGGTGAAGCGATTTGGGATCCGGTGGTGCTTCTTTCCAAATTCCAGAATCCGATCATCGTATTCCTCTCACTCGTCTCCCTGACTGTGGCGACGCTGACGACGAATATTGCCGCCAATGTCGTCTCGCCGGCGAACGATTTCGCCAACGTCGCGCCGAAATATATCACCTTCGTCCGCGGCGGATTGATCACGGCGGTGCTCGGAATCGTCATGATGCCGTGGAAATTATTGTCGGATTACGGAACGTATATCTTCGGCTGGCTGATCGGATATTCCGGATTGTTGGGTCCCATCGCGGGAATTTTGATCGCCGACTATTTTTCGGTGCGCAAACAGGAGTTGACCGTACGCGATTTGTATGTGCGCGGGGGAGCGTATGAATTTACACACGGGTACAATATGAAAGCGGTTTACGCGTTGATCGGCGGCGTGGTCGTTGCGCTTGTGGGACTGGTCATCGATGAATTGCGCTTTTTATATGATTATGCCTGGTTCGTCGGATTTGCTGTGTCGTTCCTTCTCTACCGAATGTGGATGAAGCAAAAATAATAACGCTGTTCCGAATAAAAAAACCTCGTCCGGCGGACGAGGTTTTTTTTTGACGATGGCGAGAAACGATCAACTCATCCAGTTTTTCCGCGCTTCGGGATTCCATTTGGTGGTGGTCTTTTTCGGTTTCGTAAAGAACTCGATCGAACTTTTTCCGGTGATGTCTCCGGCACCGAACTTCGATTCGTTCCATCCGCCGAAGGAGAACGGTTCGCGCGGCACCGGCACACCGATGTTCACGCCGATCATTCCGGCGCTGGCGCGTTCCGCCACATATCGAGCGACACCGCCGCTTTGCGTGAAAACCGATGCCGCATTTCCGTACGGATTAGCATTTTCGATGTTGATCGCTTCATCCACATCCTTTGCGCGGATGATCGACAACACCGGTCCGAAGACCTCTTCCTGAGCAATCTTCATCGACGGCGTCACGCGGTCGATCACCGTTGGCCCCACATAGTAGCCGTTCTCTTTTCCTTTTACCGTCGCACCGCGGCCGTCCAGCAGCACCGCGGCGCCTTGTTGTTCCGCTTCCGTAATGTACCGTTCGATCCGTTCTTTCGCTTTTTTGGAGATCACGGCGCCGAGATTAATGCCCGGTACAATCTTCTTCGATTCCTCCACCAGTTTTCCGATGATGTGGTCCACGGAACCGACGGCGACCATCGCCGATGCGGCCATACACCGCTGACCGGCGCAGCCGCTCATGGAGGCGGCGACATTCGATGCGGTCATGTCTGTGTGTGCATCCGGCATCACGATGAGATGATTTTTCGCTCCGCCGAGGCAGACGGCCCGTTTGAGATGCGACGTTGCCCGCTGATAGACGATCTTCGCCACGGCTGTTGATCCGACGAACGTGACCGCATGGATACCGGGATGATCGCAGATCGCTTCGACTGCCGCTTGACCGCCGTGCACAATATTCAGAACGCCGTCCGGCAGTCCCGCTTCTTTCAGCAGTTCCGCCAAACGGCAGGAACTCATCGGAACAAGTTCGGACGGTTTCAGAATCATCGTGTTGCCCAGTACGAGTGCGTTCGGGATGGTCCAATTCGGCACCATCGCCGGAAAATTAAACGGCGTGATGCTGGCGACGACGCCGACCGGATATTTGTCGATTCGGCATTCCACCCCGCGGCTCACTTCCAGAATTTCTCCGGAGACCAATTGCGGCATGGAGCAGGCGAATTCGGTCAACTCAATACTCTTTTCGATTTCCGCCGCCGCCTCGCTCAGGATTTTCCCGTTTTCCCGGTGTACCAGTTCCGTCAATTCTTTGGCATGGATTTCCAGCAATGAACGGTATCGGAAAAAGATCTGCACCCGTTCTTTGATCGGCATGGACGACCATGCGGGCAGTGCGGCCGCGGCGGCCTGCACCGCGGCATCAATTTCGTTCCGGCCCGAAAGCGGCACCTGCGTGATCACGTCACCGGTGGAGGGATTTTCGACCGGGAGGTGGGGGAGGTCCTTCGCTGGAACCCATTTTCCGGCAATATAATTAGAGAGTGGTGTGGTGGACATGGAATATTGACTCGCTCTATTGTGTCGGAAAAAGTAACAATGTGCCTGTTGAGATGCAAGGGAGAATCACGGATGAACTTTACCGTCGCTCTCCCTTGATTTTTGCGGGGGAAAATCATATATTTAAAGCCTATAAATTCAAGAATTCAATTTTCAGGAGACCGTAACGTGGCTTTTGTTGATAAGAGCACCACCTTTTTCCGAGAGGGTGATGTAGCACAAAAATGGTTCGTCGTGGATGCCAACGGAAAAACATTGGGCCGTATCGCGTCGCAAGTGGCGCGCATCCTTCGCGGAAAACATAAACCGCAATTTACGCCGAACGCCGACATCGGCGATTTTGTGATTGTGGTGAACGCCGAAAAAGTGAAAGTGACCGGCAAGCGGACGGAGTTGAAGGAATATTTCCACTACACCGGATACCCGGGCGGTGCGATCTTCCAGCAATTCAAAGATGTCCTCAAAACGCATCCGGAACGAGTGATCGAACACGCAGTGAAGGGAATGATCCCGCACACGAAGCTCGGACGCCAGATCATCAAAAAATTAAAAGTGTATGCCGGCACCGAACATCCGCATGCCGCACAAAAACCCGAAGTCATCGAATTTAACTGAGAAGGATATCCATGCAGCAACTGATCAATACCGTCGGCCGCCGCAAAACATCGGTCGCCCGTGTATTTTTGAAGAACGGTTCCGGAAAGATCACCGTGAACGACCGGGAATTTGAAACATACTTCCCGCTGGAAACACATCGGAACGCCATCACCAAAGCATTCTCCGTCACCGACACGCTCGGCAAATACGACGTGCGCGTGAACGTCGAAGGCGGCGGTGCCTCCGGACAGGCCGGCGCCGTTATTCTTGGTGTGGCCCGCGCTCTGGTGGAGATCAGCGAAGAGAACCGTGCCGCATTGCGCAAACACGGATTGATGACGCGCGATCCCCGCATGGTCGAACGGAAAAAATACGGACAGAAAAAAGCCCGTAAACGGTTCCAGTTCTCCAAACGGTAATATTGTCGTACCCGGCCGGACGGTTTTTGCCGCCGGCCGTTGTTTCACTAATCAAACATACTTTCGGATCGCTGCAGCGGTGTTCCGCATAGCCGGAACTCTGCGGCGAGATGAAGAAAGTAGACGTTCACTAACCAAACATAAAGGAACACCATGCCTCGTGTAGAACTCGCGGAGCTTCTCTCTGCCGGTGCCCACTTCGGTCACCTTACCCGCCGTTGGAACCCCAAAATGCGTCCGTATATTTTTATGGAACGCAACGGCATCCACATCTTTGATCTGAAAAAGACCCAGGCGCTTCTGGAAGAAGCCGCCACCGCCATTTCCAACGTTGTGGCGGAAGGGAAAAAAGTTTTGTTCGTCGGCACCAAAAAGCAGGCGAAAGAAGTGATCCAATCGGAAGCGGTGCGCGGTCATCAATATTATGCCACCGACCGGTGGCTCGGCGGCATGCTCACCAACTTCACCACCATCCGGAAGAGCGTCAAACGTCTCACGAACATCGAAAAGATGGAGACGGACGGCACCTTCGAAAAGATCACGAAAAAAGAGACCTTGTTCCTCTCGCGCGAGAAGGAAAAATTGCAGAAGTCCCTCTCCGGCATCGTGGACATGACCCGTCTTCCCGGCGCTTTGTTCGTGGTAGACGTGAAAAAAGAAGCGATTGCGGTGCAGGAAGCAAACCGCCTCGGCATTCCGGTGTTCGCCATTGTTGACACGAACGGCGATACGGACGGGATCGACTACGTGATCCCCGCAAACGATGATGCGTTGAAATCCATCCAGCTGATCGCCCGCGTTATTACCGATGCGATCGTGGAAGGAAATGCACGGAAAGTGGAGACCGCACCCGAAGCGGAAGAGTCCGAAAAACAGGAGAAACACGACCGTCACGACCGTCGTGAACGCAGACCACGCAGACCACAACAAGAAACGGATAAAGCATAATTATGGCAGTGACAAGCGAAATGGTAAAACAACTGCGCGACAAGACCGGCGCAGGGATGATGGATTGCAAAAAAGCACTCGATGAGTCCAACGGCAACATGGAACAGGCGATCGAGATCCTCCGGAAAAAAGGGGCGGCCACCGCAGCCAAACGTGCGGACAAAACGGCCAACGAAGGGACAATCGTCGCAAAAATTTCCGACGACGGCAAACGCGGGATCATGGTGGAAATCAACTGCGAGACCGATTTTGTGGCGCGCGGTGAGGACTTCAACGGATTCGCCCAAGCCATCGCGGCAATTGTCTTCGAAAAAAATCCGAAGTCGGTCGAAGAACTGTTGACGCTTCCGTTCGGCAACGGCCGTTCGGTGGCCGATGCGCTCGCCGAACTGACGGGCAAGGTGGGAGAAAAAACGGAAATCCGCCGCATCTCGACGTTACATTCGGACGGCGGATTTTTGGAGCAGTATGTTCACATGGGAAGCAAAATCGGCGTGCTGGTGGAACTCGGCGCGGATATGAATCCCGCGAACAAAACGGTCGCCCGCGACATCGCCATGCAGGTGGCGGCGATGAGCCCGATCGTCGTTTCGCGCGACAAAGTGAATAAAGAACTGGTCGACAAGGAATTGGAGATCTACCGGACGCAGGCAAAGAACGAAGGAAAACCGGATCCGATCGCCGATAAAATCGCCAACGGACGGCTGGAGAAATATTATCAGGAGGTCGTTCTGCTGGAACAGAGTTTCATCAAAGATGCCGGGAAGACGGTGAAAGACCTGCTCTCTCCGTCCGTAACGGTGAAACAGTTCAAGAGATTTCAACTTGGCGAATCGATGAATTAATATCCGAAAGGTCTCCCGTGAGACCTTTCTTTTTTTTCGGGAGAGTCTATGGCAACTCCGAAGTATCGACGGATCCTTCTGAAGCTGAGCGGTGAAGCGCTCATGGGGGAGATGGAATACGGGATCGACCCAAAGATCCTGAAACAGTATGCCGAAGAGATCAAAAAGATCCATGCGCTCGGCGTGCAGATCGGCATCGTGATCGGCGGGGGGAACATTTATCGCGGCATCGAAAACTCCTCCGACGGGATCGATAAAGTGACCGGCGATCACATGGGAATGCTCGCCACGGTGATCAACGCCCTGGCGCTGCAAAATACCCTTGAACACCACGGCATGTACACCCGGTGCCAAACCGCCATCGACATGGAGCGGATCGCCGAACCGTATATCCGACGGCGGGCCGTGCGTCACCTGGAAAAAAACCGCATCGTGATCTTTGCTGCAGGAACGGGAAATCCGTATTTTACCACCGATACGGCCGCCGTGCTGCGCGGCATCGAGATCGAAGCGGGGATCATCATCAAAGGAACCCGGGTGAACGGAATTTATGATTCCGATCCGGAAAAAAATCCTTCGGCCAAACAGTTTCCGCTGATCAATTATGACGATGTGTTCAAACGGAATCTTAAAGTGATGGACATGACGGCGATTACGCTCTGCAAGGAGAATAAACTGCCGATCGGTGTTTTTAACATGAATGTGAAGGATAACCTATTGAAACTCGTTCTCGGTGAATCGGTGGGGACCATCGTCGCCGAAACGGCCCCGTCGTTGGTGTAATTCTTTTTTTCTTGGAGGAACTATGCAGGTAAAAGAGATCCTGAAAAATTGCGAGGTCCGGATGCAAAAAGCGGTCGAAAGCGTCCGGCATGAACTGGTGAAAGTGCGCACCGGAAAAGCGACCACCGCATTGCTGGACACGGTGAAGGTGGACGCGTACGGCACCATGATGCCGTTGAACCAGGTCGGTTCCATCAGCGTCGTTGATGCGCACATGCTGTCCGTGACCCCCTGGGACGGCGGAATGCTTCAGCCGATTGAAAAGGGGATCATTGCGGCGAATCTCGGACTGAATCCGAGCATCGACGGAAAGATCGTCCGCGTGCCGATTCCCATGCTGAACGAAGAACGCCGTCGCGAGCTGGTGAAACTGGTGAAAAAATTCGGCGAAGAGGGGAAAATCGCCATCCGGAATGTCCGCCGCGACGAGAACGACCTGTTGAAAAAATCGGAGAAGGAAGAACACTTTTCCGAAGACGACCGGAAACGGGGCGAACAGGAAGTACAAAAGCTGACGGACAAATATTCGAAAGAGATCGACACCCTGTTGACGATTAAAGAAAAAGAGATCATGGAAGTCTGATCCGTCACCGTCCGGCCTTCCGTCCCGCGGTCCGTTTTCCTGCCGCGGGATTTTCATTTCCGATCCTCAACCGTACGATCGACATGTCCTCCAAACATTCCATACGGGAACGTCTGAAACAGGAGCGTGCTGCGCTCTCCAAAAACGACGTGCGCGAACGATCGTCGCTGATCCTCGAACAACTTCTTTCGCTGCCCCCTTTTTTCCGCTGCGACGTGGTGCACACGTACATCTCTTCCAAGAACAACGAAGCGGATACGCACGAACTCATCCGGCTGCTGATCAAGCGGAAAAAAAGGGTGATCGTACCGGTGGCGGATAAAGCCACCGCAACGATGGCGCATTCCGAAATATTTTCTCTGAGCGAACTCGTCGGCGGCGCCTACGGAATTCTTGTGCCGCGGATGGTGCGGCCGGTCACGGTCTCCGCCGTGCAGTGCGTTATCGTTCCGGCGTTGGCGGTGGACCGGAGCGGCAACAGAGTGGGATACGGTGCGGGATTTTACGACCGGTTTCTCGCCTCCGTTTCGGTGCCGACCATCGCGTTGGCGTACGATTTTCAACTCCTTCGCTCCGTTCCGGCGGAACCAACCGACATCCCGGTCTCCTATGTCGTCACCGAATCGGAGATCGTCGATTGCCGCAACAAAAGGGCGTAACGCGCCGTAAACAACAGAACGGTTATTGAACTTCAGGAGAACTCATGAGCACACAACGATTGTACCGGTCGCAGACCAATAAAGTGATCGCCGGCGTTTGCCAAGGATTTGCGGAATATTTCGACGTCGATCCGGTCGTCATCAGGATTCTTTTCGTTCTGATGGCATTTTTCGGCGGCACCGGCATCGTTCTCTATATCGCGGCGATCGTGATCGTTCCGAAAAAACCGTTTCTGATGCCCGATGCCGCAACGGCAGCACCTGCTGCAGCGCCGCCGGTTTCCAGTGACCGGCTCCGCAACTGGTTCGGCATTGCGCTGGTGGGGATCGGACTGTTGATCCTGATGGCGAATCTGGAAGTGTTCCACTTCTTCGACTTTTTCTCCGAAGCGTTTGATTTTATTTTTCCCGTTCTGCTGATCGTCGTCGGAATGGCGATCATCTATTACCGGCAAACACAGCAACAATATCCCTTTTCCGCACCGGCGGCAACCACAGAGACCCCCGCATCCGGTGCCGCGGCGGAACCGTTCTCCGGCACTCAATCGTTTCGGCAATTTCGCCGCTCGTCGGCTGACCGGAAATTGTTCGGCGTGTGCGGCGGATTGGCCGCTTATTTCGGGATCGATTCGAGCCTGATGCGATTAATGTATGTGGTATTGTGCATCGCATCGTTCGGCGCCGGATTGCTGCTGTATGTGTTGATTGCCCTTCTTGTGCCATACGACAATATCTATACTCCCAGGACATCGTGATGGATCAACAACAATTCAAACGGATTCCGTTTTTCGGAATATTCCTCGTCGTGCTCGGCGTCGGCCTGCTTCTTCATCAGCTGAACATCGTCTCCATCGACGGTGAATCGATGGTTCTGTTCGGACTGGTGGCTTACGGTGCGATCACGATCATCCGCTCGTTCCTGACGAACGTGCGTTCGTCGCTCTTTTTCGCCAGTCTCTGTTTTTTCAGCGGCGTCCTGCTCTTTCTCGGAAAATACGATCTCGTCGAACATTCGCCGTTCGTGTATATTCCCGGATTTTTGATGGTGTTCGGCATGAGTTTTTTAATGTTGTATCTCTACAACATGCGGGAGTATCATCTTTTGGTGCCGGCAGCGATTTTTCTCGCGCTCGGCGTCGCCTTTATGATGACGGAGGTCGGATACTGGTATCCCAGCGATGTGAAGGAGGCGGTGAGGACCTATTGGCCGGCAGCGTTGATTCTATTCGGGATCCTTCTGTTGTTCCGGAAAAAACCAACAAACCGGTAACGAATAAAAAAACCTGTCGATGACAGGTTTTTTTGTTTTGGAACGCCGCACCGGCCGTTTTTAATGCGCTTCCAACCAGTCTTTCCCCACGCCGACTTCGACCTCGATCGGCACATTTAACGGGAGCGCTTCGCGCATCTCTTTCTCCACTAGTTTTTTCATCTTCGCTTCCTCCTCTTTGATGACATCGAACACCAGCTCGTCGTGCACCTGCAGAATCATCCGGCTCTTCAATTTTTTGGCCTTCAGTTCCCGATGAATGTTGATCATCGCCAGCTTGATCATGTCGGCGGCCGTTCCCTGGATCGGCATATTGATCGATTGGCGTTCCGCGTTGCCCCGGATGTGCTGGTTTTTGTTGTTGATGTCCTGCAGGAATCTCCGTCGCCCTTTGATCGTCTGCACATATCCTTCGGCATGCGCCGATGCGATCGTGGAGGTGATATATTCGTTCACTTTGGGGAAGCGTTCGAAGTACCGCTGGATGATCTCCTTCGCTTCCGTTTGTGTGATGTCCAGGCGGGTGGCCAAGCCGAACGGACCGATGCCGTACATGATGCCGAAGTTGACCTCTTTCGCTTTCCGGCGCATGTCGCGGGTAACATCCTTTTGCGGTACGCCAAACACTTTGGCAGCGGTGGAGGAGTGGATATCTTCGTGATTGTTGAATGCCTCAAGCAAACCTTTGTCCCCGGAAATGTGCGCCATAATCCGCAGTTCGATCTGCGAATAATCGGCGGAGAGGATCAAAGAATTTTTGTCGGAGGGAATGAAGGCCTTCCGCATTTTCCGTCCCAACTCGGTGCGGATCGGAATATTTTGCAGTCCCGGATCGCTGCTGGAGAGCCGTCCGGTCGCCGCGACAGTTTGATTGAACGATGTGTGGACTTTTCCGGTGTGCGGATTGATCAGCTTCGGCAGGGCATCCACATAGGTGGATTTTAATTTTTGCAGCTGGCGGTATTCCAGCAGCTGCTCCACGATCGGATGTTCCTTCCGCAGGATTTCCAGCACAGCGACGTCGGTGGAATACCCGGTTTTGGTCTTTTTCACCGACCGCAGTTTCAATTTTTCGAAGAGGATTTTCGCCAGCTGCTGCGTGGAGTTGATGTTAAATTGTTCTCCCGCCTGTTTGTAGATCGTTTTGACGATCCCTTCCAGCGTGCCGCCGATTTCCCCGGAAAATTTGGAAAGGAACGGCACGTCGATCTTCACGCCGTTGATCTCCATCTGCGTCAGCACTTCAATGAGCGGGAATTCGATCTCTTCGCACACTTCCGCTACGCCGTCGGAGGAGACTTTCTCTTTGAGAATGTTGAACAACTGCATGGTGATATCGGCATCCTCGGCGGAATAGGCACCGACCTCGTCCACCGGGATCTCCCGGATATCTTTTTTTCCGCCGTCGGTCAATTCCTCGAAGGAGACCATTTTGTAGTTCAGATGTTCCGACGCGAGGGAGTCGAGCGAATGTTGTTTGTCGGAGCGGAGCACATAGGCGGCAACCATCGTGTCAAACGAAATACCGGCGGTCCGGATCCCTTTGGTGGAGAGGACCAGGGCGTCGTATTTGATGTTCTGTCCGTACTTTTTCACTTTTTCGTCTTCGAAGACCTTTTTGATGTCCTTCACCACGCGGTCCACCGGAAAACCTTCGCGCTTTTTTTCGGATTTACCGCTGAAGAGGTCTTGTTTTGATTCGCCCACCGGGTGGTCGATCACCGGAAGGTAATATGCCTTTTTTGCCTTGAAGGAAAAGGCAATGCCGACGAGTTCCGCCTGCAGCGCATTGGTGGAGGTGGTTTCCGTATCAAAGACGAACGCTTTCGCTTTTTTTAATTCCGCAAGCAGGGCGAGATATTCCGAATCCTTTTTGACCACCACGTAGTCGTGTTTTGTTGTTGTGATCGATTCGCGCGCTGCGGGCTCCGCCGCTTCCGGTTCGGCTTCGGTTTTTTTGGGACTGCGGGATGGGACCCCTCCTTGATCGCGGAGCCGTTTGGCGAACGTGCGAAACTCCAACCGGTCGTACAACTCGATCAATCCGGCCACATCTTTCTCTTTTGCTTTCAGATGGTGAAGATCCGCTGTGATCGGAACATTCACGTCGATCGTTACCAGCCGTTTGGAGAGGAGGGCGAGTTCGCGGTTGTTCCGGAGTTTTTCCTGCAATCCTTTTTGCGGGATGTTGTCCACATTGTCGAGAATTTTTTCGATGGTCTTGTATTTTTGAACGAGCGGAAGGGCCGTTTTCGGTCCGACGCCCGGAACGCCGGGGACGTTATCCGCGGTATCGCCGATGAGCCCGAGCATCTCCACGACCTGATCGGGGCCGACGCCGAATTTTTCCCGGACACCCTCTTCGCCGACGATTTCATCTTCGCTGCCGAATTTTCCCGGCCGGTATAATTTTACGCGGTTGGACACGAGCTGCATAAAATCTTTGTCCGACGTGACAAGATACGTGTCGATCTTTTCTTTTTCGGCCCGTTTGGCGAGTGTTCCCATGATATCATCCGCCTCGTATCCGTCCAATTCCAGCACCGGGACGTTAAACGCTTTCACCACATCTTTCAGATAGGAGAGGGAGGCGGCGAGATCGTCCGGCATTTTATTGCGCGTGGCTTTGTACTCTTTGTAAGCGACATGACGGAACGTGGGTGCGTCCGTATCGAAGACAGCGGCGATATAGTCCGGCTGTTGGTCGTCGAGGATTTTGTTGAGATAGTTGACGAATCCGTAGATGGCACTCGTATTTTCCCCTTTGGAATTGATGAGAGGATTTTGAATGAAGGCAAAATACGACCGGTAGGCGATCCCCATCGAGTCGATCAGGAACAACGTCTCTTTCCGTTTCATAGTCTCCGAAAGTGTAAGTATATTCGTTCTGCCGCTGCGGTGTAATATACCAAAAGATCGACCGCGGCAAAACTTTTTATTCCGGCGAACGATCGACTCCGGTTATTCATGAATATTTATATCGTCATCTTATTCCAGCAAACGATTGCCGCCGGCACGCATCTTGTCGCGAAGACCGTCACGCAGCAGGTCGATCCGGTGATGCTCACCTTTCTGCGGAATATCATCTCTCTGGCGGCGCTGTTGGTGCTCTTTTTCGTTCGGGAAAAGCGGGTCAAAGTGGAGAGGAAGGATCTGAAACGGCTGCTCTGGCTTTCATTCCTCGCGGTACCGATTAATCAGTTCCTGTACCTGTACGGCATCAAGTTCACCCTGGCATCGAACGGCGCACTGTTGTACGCCACCACGCCGGCACTGGTGCTGATCCTGTCGGTGATCATTCTCCGGGAGAGGATGACGCGGATGAAAATTCTCGGCGTCTTGACCGCGTTCACCGGCATTTCGATGGTGATGTTCGAAAAAGGGGTCGACTTTTCGTCGGATTATTTTTACGGCAACGTGATGATCTTCTGCGCCGTGGCGGCGTGGGCGTTGTTCGCGATCCAGGGAAAACAGATGGTGAAAAAATACGGCGCCTTCCACATTACGGCGCTCTCGATGATCGGCGGTGCGGCGTTGTTTCTGCCGGTGGGACTCTTCGATCTGGCGCTGAACGGAGTGCCGCACCTCACCGCCGAAAACTGGGGGAGTATCTTGTATCTGAGTCTCGGAACCTCCATCGTCGCTTATATGCTGTGGTTTTATGCCCTGGGAAGGATGGATACGACAAAAGTTGCCGTCTTCGCCAACGCGCAGCCGATTTTGACGACATTGTTGGCAGTGTTATTGCTAGATCAACCGGTGACGGCGGTGTTTATCATCGGAGGGGCAATTACAATCGGCGGAGTGATTTTGACGCAGAAAAAGTAAATTTATTTTTATATTCTTTGAAGGAGAATTGAATCCGCGACCGCCGGTCGCGGCATTGAGAAAAGAAATTCACACCATCATGCTTCATTCCCACCTACGTCGTCTCGAACGGGTCTATAATCCTCGTCCGATATACTTTATTACGACCAATGCGTATCACAGAAAACCAATCCTAGCCAATCGTGCGGTCGTTGATATTCTTGTCGATGAATGGAAATCGGCGGCGACTCGCCATGACTGGTATATCGGACAATACGTTGTCATGCCGGACCATGTCCATTTTTTTTGTACTGCCGGGCATCGAGCCGATCGTAAAAGTTTATCGCAGTTTATGAAGTTTTGGAAAGAATGGACGAGCAAGAGGATTGTTCGAAGCAGTACACATCTGCCACCCATCTGGCAGAAAGAATTTTTTGATCACGTGGTGAGAAATGAATCGAATTATGCGCAGAAAAAGGAATATGTTCGGAACAATCCCGTTAAAGCGAGGCTTGTTCATTCTCCCGACGAATGGCCGTGGATGGGAGAAATTTGTGTCATATAAATTGCAGCCAACGTCATCGACGTTGGCTGCGTTGCTATTTTTGATGAAGAAAATAGGCGCATGATGTCCGGACAAGACACTCGTGACATTTCGGATCGGTAGGACGGCAGGTTTCCCGGCCGAGAAACGTCAGGGCCATTCCGAGGATGTGCCAGTTCTTTTGCTCCACGGCGGACATGAGCTGCTGTTCCATCTTTTTCGGATCTTCACCTTCGGCGATCCCGAGCCGAGGGGAGACCCGCAGCGTGTGGAGATCCACAATCACCCCTTCCGCTTTCAGTCCCATCTGACTCATATAGACGTTTGCCGATTTTCTCCCGAATCCTTTCAGCGTCGTCAGTTCATCGATCGTTTCCGGAATGGATCCTTTTGCCACAATCGTTTGTGCGATTTCGACGATCCACGCCGCTTTATTCCGGAATCCGGGTACCCGGAGCAGCGGATACAATTCTTCCGGTTTTGCTTTGGCAAGATGTTTGAACGACGGATATTTTTTGAAGAACGCCGGTGCGAGATTGTTCACCAAAGCATCGGAGGCGCGGGCGGAGAGGACGATCATCACGATCAGTTGATACGGATCGTGATACTCCAACGGATGTTTCCGTCCGCGGTATTTCTTGAAGAGCGGTTTCAGCGCACTGTTCCAATCGACCGCAGGTGTCGATCTTTTTTTCCGTTCCGTTCCGACTGATCGTGGCGGCATTGTCTGTTTCCTTTAATTCGCCGACACCCGCGACCGGGCTTTTGCGGCGGTTTTGGCGACGCCGTTGGTCTGTTCGCCGACTTGCTGACGCCACATGGCGTAATATAATCCCTTCGCCTTCACAAGTTTGGCGTGCGAACCCGATTCGACGATCTTTCCTTTTTCCAGCACATAGATCGTATCCGCATGCATCACGGTGGAGAGGCGGTGGGCTATCAGGATCGTGATGAGATCTTTGCGCAACGAGATATCGCGGATCGTTTCGCTGATCTCATCTTCCGTGAGAGAATCGAGCGCCGACGTGGCTTCGTCGAACACGAGCAGACTGGGATTGCGCAGTAAAGCGCGGGCGATGGAGAGCCGTTGTTTTTCGCCGCCGGAAACTTTTACGCCCCCTTCACCGATGAGCGTATCCAATCCTTTGTCGGCCCGGGCAAGCAGGGACTGGCAGGCCGCTTTGTTCAAAACGTCCAAACATTCGGCGTCGGTCGCTTTCGGATTGACGAAGAGGAGATTTTCACGGATGCTGCCGGAAAAAAGCTGCGTGTCTTGCGTGACAAAACCGATCCGCTCACGGAGCATGTCGAAGTCGATCTCGTCGAAGTTTTTCCCGTTGTAGAGAATTTTCCCCTCTTGCGGACGGTACAGTCCGACGAGCAGTTTTACCAACGTGGTTTTTCCCGATCCGGACGGTCCGACAAAAGCGATCGTTTCACCGAGTTTCGTCTTGAACGAAATCCCGTTCAGCGCATGACTGGTGGCGGATTGGTGTTTGAAACTCACTTTCTGAAACGTGAGCGTATCGACATGCGACACGACCACCGGCGAGGTCGGTTTCGGTTCGCGCGGAGTGTTGAGGATTTTTTCAAAATTTGTCAGGGAGACTTCCGCTTCCCGGTAGATATTAATGATGTCCCCTAGCTGCTGCAACGGACCGAAGATGAAGAAGGAATAGATCCAGAGAGAGAAAAATTGTCCGACCGTGATCTGCTGTGTAAAGATGAGATATAACATCGTGAAGAGGATCGACGTCCGGAGGAAGTTCACCGACGTCCCCTGAATAAAGCTCAACCCGCGGATGTATTTCACCTTTTTCAGCTCCAGACCGAGAATTTTCTGCGTGGTACTATTGAGACGGTTGATCTCTTGCGTTGCGAGGCCGAGACTTTTTACGAGTTCGATGTTCCGGAGCGATTCGGTGGTGGAACCTGCCAATGCCGTTGTCTCACCGACGATCGTCTTTTGAATGGTTTTGATCTTTTTGCTCAGTGTGGAACTGAGAAACCCGAGCAGCGGCACAGTCGAAAAATAGAGCGGCGCGATGAGCCAATGGACGGAAAAAGAGTAGATCATGACAAAGATGATGCCGACCAGCGTGGTGAAAAGTATGTTGATGGCGGCGGAGATGAGTCGTTCCACGTCCGTGCGGACCTTTTGCAGCGTCCCGAGCGTTTCACCGCTCCGCTGATCTTCGAAAACCGAATAGGGGAGTTCCAGAGAATGTTTCAGTCCGTCCGCATAGATCTGCGCGCCGAGCCGCTGTACGATGACGTTGATGTAATAATCCTGAAAATTTTTGGCAACGCGGGAGACAAATGCGACCCCCATCGCCACCAGCAAAAGACCCACCACACCGCGGAGGAACTCTTCGACGGTATATTCGCTGAACTTCATTGCATAGTTGTCGATCACATAGCGGAAGACGAGCGGATCGAGGAGCGAAAACGTTTGGTTGATGGTGGCAAGGAACAACGCCAGCAGCACGAGCGTCCAATAGTTTTTGAGATACGAATAGAGCAGTTTCATTCCGATTCCTTTTTGTGTGGAAGAAAGTAACAAAACTACAGATAAAATGCGAAAGATCGTTGGAAATGAGGGAAGTTTCTTTTACACTTTGTCGATGAGACTCCGCCGGATCCATAAGACGATTATACTGGTGATTTATTGCCTCTCGGTCCCACTTTTTTCCCAACAGGAGGGAAAGAGCAAGGCATTTAAATCCAAAAGTTCGCCGTTCCGGATCGTGGAGGTGCGTCCGTCCGACGTGACCTATCAGCTGTGGGAAGGATTCCAGCTGATGCGGAGCGCCAGCGCCGGCGATGCGGCATCGCAACATGAGTTGAGCATCCGGTATTTGACCGGGAAAGGATTTCCGTTTGATACGGTGAAGGCGGCGATGTGGATGAAGAAGTCGGCCGACCAGGGATTTCTGCTCGCGACGTTCAATTACGGAATTTTCCTGAACAACGGCTGGGGGACGGATTGGGATCCGTTTGCCGCTTTTCGATATTTCCGCACTGCGGCGGAGCGGGAGATGCGGGAGGGGGAATATGTGCTCGGCCTTTTTTATACGGACAATCTTGCGGTGCCACGGGATTATCCCACGGCGTACGATTGGATCAAACGGGCGTCAGAAAAAGGATATGAGCCGGCAGAGGAAGTCCTGAACGAATTTGAAAAAAGAGGGATCACCGGAAAAATACAGCGCGATTCGACATCCGCCGTTGCCGTATCAACACCATCCGCAACATCCGCATCAATCCCTGCGGCTGCGATACAGCCGGTGTTGCTCGATTTTCAGGAGGAAAAAGGAACCGAAGCGGACGATCTGACGCTGTTGAAAGAATTGTTCAACGAAGGGAATGAAAAACTGCGTGTGACGCTCGGGCTTTCAAAAATTCTGGCGGACAGCGTGCAGACCGATTCAACGGGATTGTCGTTGATCCGGGCGGCGGCAGAAGGGGGCAATCCCGAAGCGATGACGGTGGTCGGGCGATGTTATGAACGGGGGATCGGAGTACCGAAAGACCGGCTGCAGGCAGCCGTATATTATATCCGTGCGATCCGGCTCGATTCCCGCCGGGCGCCGGCGTTGTTGTGGCGGTTGGTGAATGAAAAGAATGTGATGACCGAAATCCAGCGGCAGGTCGGGAAAAAAGATCCCAAAGCGTATTACGTGATCTCCTCGCTCGCTGCGCTCGGATTTTCCGCGACGGTTACCGATGAGCAGGCGCTGCAATATCTGCAACTGGCGGTCTCCGCCACGTTCATTCCTGCGGTGATCGATCTCGGTTCGTATTATTCATCCGGGCAGTGGGTGAAGCAGGATAAAAAGCGAGCGGTAGAATTCTGGCGGTTCGCTGCGGAGAAGGGGAGCACGGAAGGGAAAATCCGCATCGCCGTGGCGGAGGTGTTCGACGGAACGGTGATCGATGCGCGAACGGCATTCGAAACGGTACGCCGCTTTGCGGACGAAGGATCGGTGCTCGCGCAGACAGCGCTCGGGTATTGTTACGAAAAAGGGATTCTCGTTCCGGTCAATATTTCCCAGGCGTTGTATTATTACCGTAAGTCCGCACAACGGGGAAACCAATCAGCACTGTCCGCTCTGGCGCGGATGTATGACGAAAAGAGACCGAAGGAGAAAGAATTTCAGATCGAAAACGAATAACCATTGTGTAGGACAGACATTCCTGTCTGTCC
>CAZRWF010000009.1:0-3990 GCA_964603685.1 uncultured Chitinophagaceae bacterium | reverse complement strand
AATTTCAGATCGAAAACGAATAACCATTGTGTAGGACAGACATTCCTGTCTGTCCGATAAAATTGCCACAGATTACACAGATAATTTTTTAAAAAATCTCACACAAAGGCACAAAAAAAATTACCTGCCGATAACACCAATAGATATTTTCAACTGTGAAATCCCACTGTCCGATAAATTGCCACAGATTACACAGATAATTTTTTAAAAATCTCACACAAAGGCACAAAAAAAGAAAATTACCTACCGATAACACCAATAGATATTTTCAACTGTGAAATCCCACTGTCCGATAAATTACCACAGATTACACAGATAGTTTTATAATAATCTCACACAAAGGCACAAAAAGGCAATATCCTACCGGTAAATCGAAAAAATATATTCATCTGTGAAATCTGTGGCAACAAAATCTATGGCAACAAAATCTGTGGTGAACTAACCTTTCTTTCCGATTTTTTCCCGCGTGTAATAGACAATAATGCCGAGCAGCGTCATTCCCAATCCCGAAGCGGCGAACATCCAGCCGGTGGAGAGCATGATGGAGAACCAGAGGACGATGGCTACGACGGCGGGGAGAGGATAGAGCCACATTTTGAACGGAAGATTTCCGCTGCCGATCCTGTTGCGCAGGATCATGATCCCCACCGCACCGCCGATGAATTGCACGAGAATCCTCATGGCGAGGATTGCGCTGATCACGTCGCTCAACCGGAACAACAAACTGAAGACGAACGCCGTCCCTCCCAGCCAGAGCAGGGAAATGTGCGGAAAATTTTTCGTCGGATGGACCTTCCCCATCACGGCAAAAAAGTTGCCGTCCACTGCCGCCGCGTACGGAATGCGGGAATAGCCGAGCATGACGGCGAACAGCGACGCGAAGGCGATCCACAACACGAGCACGGTGGCGACGGTTGCCGCCGCTGTGCCATAGAGCCGTTCAATGAGTGTGCTGACGATAAACGGGGAATCTTTCGCTTCCTGCCACGGGATGACGCCGATGACGGCGAACTGCATCGCCAGATAGAGGATGGCGATGCCGATGATGGAGAGGAAGATCGCGCGCGGGATGTTCTTTTCCGGATCTTTGATCTCGCCGCCGAGATGGTTCACGTTGTAATAGCCGAGATACGAATACATCGTCTTCACTGTCGCCTGTCCGAGCGCCACCCAGAATGCCCAGGTAAAATCCCACGCTCCTTCCGGATAATCGAACGCGAGGGCCGGATCGAAGTGAGAGAGTCCGCCATAAATAAACCACGCCATCGTTCCGAGCACGCCGATCCACAACGCGACCGAAATTTTTCCGATGGTGGAGATCTTCCGGTACAGGATCACCGTGAGGACGATAACAAGTGTTCCGGAAGCGATCCGCCGCGTCACATCATCCAGCGGGATCAGATACGTCAGATATTGCGCGAACCCGATTGATCCGGATGCAATGACGAGCGGCGCCTGAATCATTGTCTGCCAGATGAAAAGAAACGACATCAGTCGTCCCCACTTCGGTCCGAACGACTCCCGCAGGAAGACGTAACTTCCCCCGGCACGGGGCATCGCTGCGCCATATTCGGCCCAGATAAATCCGTCAATCAGCGACAGAACGGCGCCGGCGATCCAGGCGGCAATGTGCTGCGGCCCTCCCATAATGCCGATGACGAGCGGGAGAACGACGAACGGTCCGATGCCGACCATGTCGATCATATTCAGCGCAACCGCCTGCGTGAAGGAGAGGTCGCGTTTTAAGGATGTATCGTTTTTGTCCATCAGCGGTTATCCGTTGGGTGTGAGGAAATAAAGTGTGTGTAAGCGCGTTCGCCGAAAAACCGGTACTCTTTTTCTTCCAGCGGCGTATTCAACAAGAGAGAGTGGATCAATCCGTTCCGTTCCACCATCACCGTGTGGAGAATGAGCGTGTCGGGATTGGTGTGGACGAAAAATCGGGCGCGTCCGTTCAACGCCGCATCGACGGTGATGAGGGAATCGCGCTGCGAAACGAGTTCCGTTTCCATCACGAAGCGTTGTTTCATCCGCTGGGTGGCGCGGTACGTACCGCCGGTCGGACCGATGATCTTTTTTCCGTTCAGGACGATCTCCCGGTCATCGTACGCCATCACCGACAGTTTCCGCAGCGTATCCGCTTTCAGCCACTGCAGCAACTTCGCGCCGTGATGCAGCGAATCGTCATAACTGTAATTGGCGTCGAGATAGGCAATCCGTTCGATGTAGGAAGGGATCGTGTCGTACGCGTTGAGGAATCCGGTGATAAAACTTCCGCCGCCGCTGTGACCCGCCAGCACGACGCGGTCCGGATTTCCGGTCTCAAAGCGAACGTAATCGACGATGCGGCCGATCCCGGCGTCGTCGTAGAGATATTTTTTCCGCCATGCCGGCCAGCTTTTTTGCGCCGCTTCGAGATAAGCGACGATGACGGTGCGGTCATGCAGTGCGCGGCGCAGGAAGCGGGTCTGCGCCGCAATGTGTTGAATGTCGTAATGCCAGTCGAGTCCCGGCGTCATTTTTTTCCCGGCGGTCATTTCGATGCTGTTGCCGTTCGGCAATGCGTAGAGAATCAGCAGCACCGGACGGGAAGGATCGGCCTCCTTCGGTGTATTGATGAGTACGCGGACCTCGGGGGTGAAGGAAAACTCAGCGTCCTGTTCGATCGCGGCAAAATCCCGTGTGGCCGAACAGGACGAGATCAATAATAAAAAAGCGCAACAGAGAATCGTTGCGCTGAGAGTGAGAGAAGGATTTTTCATCGGCAGCGGATGCGCGATCACTGTTCCAGAATCTCGAACAGTTCGGAGAGTTTCGGAATGAGAATGATCTCCGTCCGCCGGTTTTTGGCGCGCGCTTCGGCCGTGGCGGCCGGATCGACCGGATAATATTCGCTTCGTCCGGAGGCGGTGATCCGTTTCGGATCGACCTTTCCTTCATTGACGATGTACCGGATCACTTCGGTGGCGCGGACGACGCTCAAGTCCCAGTTGTCCTTGATGGCGCCGAGATTTTTCACCGCTTGATCGTCGGTATGTCCTTCCACGAGGATCGAAATATCTTCCTGGGTGTTCAGCACGCGGGCGAGTTCCAGCAGCGCTTCTTTTCCCCGTTTATCGATATCGGCACGGCCGGTGGAGAAGAGAAGCTGGTTGGAGAGAGAGACGTAGACCCGTCCATTGACGATATTGATGGAGAGTCCGCTGTTGGTGAATCCGAGCAGCGCGTCGTTCAGTTTCGTCTTCAGCGCATTTAAGGCAGAGTCCCGTGCGGCAAGGCGTTTTTCGAGATCGCCGACCCGCTGTTCGCGGGCGATCAGGTCGCGCTGGATCGCGGCGAGAGTGGAATCGCGGAGGGCGAGGGCCTCTTCATAATCTTTCAATTTTTGTTCGCGCGATGCGACATCCTTCTGCAGCGCTTCGAGGTTGGTGAGCAGTTTTTTGATCTCGGCGGAATTTTTGGCTTTGGACTGGTCGTAGTTCTGATTGGCGATGGTGAGGTCGTTCTGCAGGGAGCGGATCCGGTCCTTCAGCGTATCGACCTGTTCCTGCAGCGCCGCCGCCTGCCGCTGCAATTCGGCGTTGGCAGAGTTCAGTCCGGCATTGTCCGCCGTGAGTGCGTCGATTTTTCCCTGCAGCGTGTTCGCCACATTGGTCAACGAATCGACCGACACACGGAGCGCGTCGCGTTGGGACTGCATCTCTTCGAATTTTCCGAGAGAAACGCACGCGGGAAGGGTGAATGCAGCGATCAACAGAAGTGTGAACAGATGGAGATGTTTCATGGTGCCCTCTCGGAATTGTTCAACAATATGGAGCGGGAAAAAATACAAGGGGGACGTCGGTTGAACGTCCCCCTTTTTATCGTTGTCGGGGTGAGAGGATTCGAACCTCCGACCTCTTGGTCCCGAACCAAGCGCTCTAACCGGGCTGAGCCACACCCCGAACGGTGTTGTCTTCTAAGAATCTTTTTGCACCACGCTTCTTGATT
>CAZRWF010000008.1:57487-60924 GCA_964603685.1 uncultured Chitinophagaceae bacterium | reverse complement strand
GGATTCTGGATGCAGGATGCACGATACAGGATGCAGGAATCAGGATGCACGATGCATGATGCATGATTCTGGATGCTGGATGCGGGATTCACGATGCAGGATGCAGGATTCTGGATCAGAAATTTGAATGATCAAGTCGATATGGGGTCGTGTTATGAACCGGTCGACGGTATTACTCCTCCGCAAGACTGCCGCTTCCACCGGTCAATAAATCTGCAAAAAATTCCCCTTTTCCTGGGAATCTGTGAATTTGTGGTTCATCATTCAAAAAATTTAAAAATTTTCATTCGCTTTTTGAGCCGTTTTTCGTATATTTGTAATCCCTAAAGTAAGAACGTTCAACGCAAGGAGTATGAGTCATGGCAAAACAACAATCGTTTGAGGAAAAAGCCAAAAAAGCGGCGAAAGCCGGTGGATTGGAAAAAACGATCAAATTTGTTGCAGCGGTGAAGACGGATAAAGGTTCGTACCGTTTCAACCAGAAGCTGGTGAAAGTGAAGGATGAAAAATCCGAAGAAGCGATCCTGGAAGCAGAGTTCAAAAAGATGCAATCCGGCGCTCACTAACAGAGTCAAGACGAACTTTTATTAGAATCAAGGAACAAACACCATGTCCAAACGATGTGAAATTTCAGAAGTCGGCCCGATGACCGGGCACAATGTGTCGCATGCGAACAACAGAACGCCGCGCCGTTTTCTTCCCAATCTGCAAAGCAAACGGATCTGGGTGCAGGAACTGAAACGGTTCGTGAATGTCCGCTTGACGAGCAAAGCGCTGAAAACAGTGACCAAAAACGGCACCGCAGAACTCGCCAAACTGGTCCGCGCCGGCAAGATCTGATTCATGAGAAAATATGTCAACATACTGTCGATGTTGATGTTGTTCGCCTACGGCGCCGTCATTTTGGCCGCCGTACCGTTCCATCAGCATTCGCAGATCGATGTTGAACAAACGCAGCACACTTCCACACAAACGTCGCATGATTGCGGCGTTTGTTCGTTTGCGGCCGTTTCCATGACGCCGCAGTACACCCTCTACAGCGTTCTGCTGATTGAATACGCCGAAAGAATCTATTTCGTCGATTATTTCAACGAGCTCTCCAGCGTTTTTACCAAAGAATACCCCCGCCGCGGTCCACCCGCCGGCATATCCTGACCGTTCTCTTTTTTAAACAATATTTTTGAACGCCGCGACCGCCGTGCCGTATGGTTGTTATCGGCCGTGGTTGCGCATAACACAGGATATGAACGATGAAAAACGCCCTTGTCGGATTTCTCTGCCTCACCTCGATTCTTTTTTCTCAAAATGTCATTCGCGGTACCGTCACAGATGCCGTGGACGGATCGCCGTTGGTCGGTGCGAATATTTATCTGCCGGATGTAAAGACGGGCACCGTCACCGATCCGGAAGGGAAATTTCTCCTCACGAAAATTCCCGGCCGAACATTTCTGCTTCACGTCTCGCTGGTCGGTTATGCCTCTAAAGTCGTTCCGGTGTCCGGAAAAGAGAGCGGCGTCGTGTATGCGATCGCACTTTCCCCGTCCGAAACCGAATTGCAGGAGGTGATCGTCACCGGCGTGACCGCCGGAACCGAGTTGGCGCGGAATCCCATTCCGACCGTTCTGGCAGGAAATGACCGGTTGCAGCAGCGGACCGCCGCCAACGTCATCGATAAGTTGACGAGCATACCCGGCGTCAGTGCGATCGGCACCGGGAACGGCATCGCCAAACCGGTCATCCGTGGATTGTCCTACAACCGGGTGGTAACGCTCCGGGACGGCGTTCGTCAGGAAGGCCAGCAGTGGGGAGATGAACACGGGATCGAAATCGATGAATTTGATATTGACCATGTGGAGATCATCAAAGGACCGGGGAGCATCATGTACGGATCGGATGCGATGGCCGGTGTGATCAATCTGTTGTCGCCGAAAATCATGGAAGAAGGAAAACAATCGGCGGAGGTTCGGGCAGGATATCAAACGAACGGGCAACTGTTCGGCTCGTCGGTGATGCACGCGGGAAATGTCAACGGCATCAACTGGCTCGGCCGGATCAGTACGAAACGGGCCGGCAATTATTCCAATCCAGCGGACGGTGCAGTGGTCAATTCGGGATTTGAAGAATGGAATGCCGGAGGTCATGCCGGAATCAACCGCGAATGGGGATTCACACATCTGCAGTTCAGCACGTTCAACCAGCGTGTCGGGCTTCCCGAAGGGGAGCGGGACTCACTCGGACGGTTTTTGGTTCCGACGGCGGTGAACGACACGCTTGCCGAAGAATTTGCTCCGACGGAAGATGAATTGGGGGGATATGCACACAGCATCGGCATTCCGTTCCAGCGCATCAACCACCATCGCGTGGCATTATTGAACACGCTCTTTTTTGGCGAATCGAAACTGAGTATCGATCTGAGCTGGCAGCAGAACCGCCGACGCGAATATGCCGATGTGCTGATGCCGGATGAGGCGGAACTCTCTTTCTTATTAAATACGGTTACCGCGGACGTCAAATACCTGTTTCCGCAATTCGATGATTGGAATTTTTCGGTCGGCCTCAGCGCCCTGACGCAGTCGAACAGTAATCACGGCGCGGAATTCCTTATTCCCGAATATACTCTGACCGATGCCGGGGGATTTCTGTTCGTACAAAAGGACTTTGATCGTCGTTTACTCTTGAGCGGCGGATTACGGTTCGATTTTCGATCCCTTTCCTCCTCCGCGCTCTATCTCGGTGCGGAAGGCGAACCGGTCCCCGCGGCGGCTGCGGTCACGACAAAATTCACACCGTTCGACCGGACATTTACCAATCTCAGCGCCGGTGTCGGGCTCTCCTACCAATGGAGTGAAGAGTGGACCACGCGTTTGAATGTGGCGAGCGGATTCCGCGCCCCCAATCTTTCGGAGCTCGGATCGAACGGAAACCATGAAGGGACATTCCGGTACGAGATCGGAAATTCTCAGTTACAGCCGGAACGGAGTTTGCAGACCGACATCGGCTTCTCTTTCCATTCGGACCATGTGTCGATCGATGCGGCAGGATTTTATAACGGGATCACCGACTATATTTATCCGGCGAAACTGACCGCGGCGGCCGGCGGGGATTCCATCGTTGATTCTTCCGATCCGGTTCCCGCGTTCAAGTTCGGACAGGGGAATGCGGTGCTGTACGGCGGCGAGGTGATGATCGACATTCATCCGCACCCGTACGATTGGATCCATTTTGAAAATTCATTGTCCTTCGTCCGGGGCATACAGACCGGTCAGCCCGATTCGCTGCGGAACCTCCCGATGATGCCGGCGCCGAAATGGCGGTCGGAACTCCGGGCGGAGTTCGAGACGATGGGTGCGGTGCGCGGCTTGTCGCTGTCGATCGAAGGGGAATATTATTTTCCGCAGAATGATGTGTTGAGCGCGTTCGGGACCGAAACGCCCACC
>CAZRWF010000008.1:14535-57477 GCA_964603685.1 uncultured Chitinophagaceae bacterium | reverse complement strand
AACGGGCTGGTGGCCGCGAACTTGCTTGCTGATCGGGGCTGGGACGTCGTCGTGCTGGACGCCGCGCCCCACTCCGGCGGCGCGGTCGCCTCCGCCGAGTTGATCGAGCCCGGTTACATCAATGATGTGTTCAGCGCGTTCGGGACCGAAACGCCCACCGACGGATATTTTCTGTTGAATGCGGCCGCGGGGGGTGAAGTGACGGGAACGGAAAATGCGGTATGGTTCCGATGGATGGTCTCCGCCAATAATCTGTTGGACACGGAATTTGTGAGTCACCTGAGCCGGCTAAAATATGCACCGGTCAATCCGCGCACCGGCATTGCCGGAGTGTTCAATCAAGGGCGGAATTTTAACGTATCGATCGTTGTGCCGATCGGACTCTAAAACCGGATTATTCTTCGTACAAATCTTCGGGATCGGCCGAGGATAATTCCACCAAAAATGCGGCGATCCGGTCGGACGCCGCATCGCTGAACGAAGCACCTTTTGCCGCTGCCGCCTGCGTCGGATTCCCGACGCCGGTGTCGGCGGAAATTTTTGTCCACCGGCGCGGCGCCCAGGCCATGCCGTTTCGCAAACCCTCTACCCGAAATTTTTTCTCTTTCCCGTCACCCCAGCGTTCCTTCGGCAGCACATACTCCGGAGCGATATGGAGCATCATGCTCGTTTCCAGTTCTCCGGCGTGATCCCCCGGTTCCGTAAAATATTGTCGCGGCGGAGCGGCGGTGTACCAATTGAGGGAACAGAGAAAGATCCGGAGTTTCGGCTGCAATTCACGGATGATCGATTTAAAATCATTGCCGCCGTGTCCGTTCAGGATCACCAGTTTTTTGATGGAGTGATTCTGCAGCGTGTGTGCGATATCGAACAGGATCGCCGCCTGTGTTGAAGGATTGAGATGGAGACAGAGCGGAATGTCCAACTGACCGGATTGAACTCCGAACGGCACCGTCGGCAGTACGATCACTTTTGCGCCGGCATCCCATGCCCGTTTGGCCGACTCCGCGGCGATGTGGTCGCATTCCATCACGTCCGTTGCATACGGCAGATGATAATTGTGCGCCTCCGTCGCTCCCCAGGGAAGGATGGCGGTTTCGAATCGTTGGTGTTGTACGTCGGACCAGTTGGTCTCGGCGAGAATGTACGGGCGGATCGGCATGGTCGTGTCGGATATTGTTGGTGGACGGATGAAAGTGTACCGAAAGGTGTCGGAAGAAACAAGCGGGAATTAATCTTTTCGAAACGTCCCTTCGAACAACACCGCGCTGCCGAGACGGACGAAGATCCGGTCACCCGGCGCTACGGCGGGAACGCTCTTTCCGTCATCGTTCTGCAACAGCAGTTTTCCCGCACCGTTGCGGACGATGATCTGGCCGATAAATGATTCGTTGAGATAAACGGTGAGTGCCGAATCATCGTGCACGGCAAGTTTTCTGAGCCGGACTTTCAATTCGATCGCACCGCTGCCGAACCGTTCCCACTCCGCTTTTCCGGTTGCCTGCAATCCCGCGCGTGCAGCATCGACGATGGTCAGCCGTGTTTCATAATCTTCCAATATGGTGCGGAACCGAATCATCGGCTAATAGGGGTGTTCAAATGAAACATACAAAAATATTGCATTGGATTGTCCGGCGGAGGTGAACATGAACGGGTACGCGATTCCCGGAACGATCTGCAATTCTCCGATATCGTGCGCCCAACGGACGCCGGGACTGACGATTAGTTTGTCGCTTCTTCCGAATGTGGAACCGGTGGAGGTATACAGCACTTCCGTTATCACATTAAAATGTTCCGAAGCCAGAAAGATTCCGCTGACCCCCGCAAAAAAGTCAGTCACCGTTGCGGTTGACTGTTTAATCCCCACGTCCGGTG
The DNA here is from genome assembly GCA_964603685.1 of uncultured Chitinophagaceae bacterium. GTDB lineage: Bacteria > Bacteroidota > Ignavibacteria > UBA10030 > UBA8401 > UBA8401. Next base: position 55,602 of record CAZRWF010000008.1, on the reverse strand, counting down.
TGATCCCGAAACCGGCATTTCCGTGGGTGACAACTTCGTTCGACCATCGTTGGCTGACCGGAAGATTGAACTGTACGCCGGTTTTTCCCTTTCCGATCCCCTTGTTTTTACCACCGGTGGGAAGAATTACCGACACACGCGGCGAAACGGCGAGCCCCCGGTTGCGGATCAATTGGTATCGGTAGTTGACCAGAATGTCACCATAACCGCTTAACGCGGGAGTGGAGAAGATTGAATATGGGACAGTCACACTCAGTTGGTGCATTTGGCCGAACAGCGGCCATTCCTGCGTGACATTAAAATCCGTTGATCCGCCGGTCGAAGGGAACAAACCGGTGAAAATATGTTGCACGACCTGTTCTTCCTGGTTGTATGCCTCTTCGATAAAATAGGAATTATCCTCAATTGCCTTTGAATAATTCTGTGAGAGCAAAAACGGTGAACAGATGAACAACGCCACAATACATTTGTTCATAAGCCATTAACGGAAGTGATGAATATTGTCGCGCTGATGTGTGGTTCGCTCATTTGCCGACCGCACGCTGCTGAAAATTGGTAAAAAACTCAGTGTGTGGCCGTGCTTGACAGAATCAGGGACAGTTATGCAGGAAATTGATGAAGATCCAATGCAATTGCAAGAACGAAAAGAAGTCAATTTCGTCCGGCAATGGAGCACGGTGCTTGTGAAGTGGCTGTAACCGGTATGCTTAAAAATATGTGGAAAAGCCGAACTGGAATCCCCCGGTTAGCGCCGGCGGATTTCCGAGAATATCCGTTTGGGATTGGTATCGATAATTTGCGCGCACGACCGTCAATGGTACGGGCCGGAAACTGATACCCGGAACAATTGCGAACAGATCATCCGCGATGTTCCCTCCCGTCTCTTTAAATGTGCCGACATTATAATCGGCATATTCCAACCGAATCGCTGCGTTGATCACCGCGTTTTTCCAGCCGAACATTTCCGATTGGAAGACGGGTTGGATGATATCAAGAAACCCGCCGTGCTGTTTGGTTCCGAATTGTTGTGAATACGTTGACGGAACGTCGACGAAGACCCAGACCCACTCTCCGCTCAGAGAGGTTTCCGTAAAAGGAATGTTCGAGTGGAGATCGACGGCGAAGAGATCCAGACGGCGTTCTTTGTCGAACACCAATCCGTCGACCTCGAATGTATTATAGACCCCTCCCATCCAGGAAACACCGATTTCGCCGATCTCGCGATGGCGGACGGAGCTCTTCACCGTGTAGAGGGGAACGCCGTTCGAACTTTCTTCGAAACGGTCGGGATTTTTCCCGGAGGGAAGGGAGGTTCTGTTCACATCGTTGCCGATGATCCTGTCGTCGAAACCATTCGTTACATAGGCTTCATAGGTCCAGACAACGTTGTTCCTGGCATATTTACCGAAAAGGCCGAATCCCGCACTGCTCAGCGTGGAAGGAATAATGGTGGTGGAAGAAATCGGCCGATCCACAAACTCCCACTTCGGGCCGTCGTGATTCTGATTGAATGAGCCGATCGGATTCAGAACGATGCCGCCGCGAAAATTCAGCAGCGGATGGAATACGACGTCGATCGCGGCGAGTTCGATGTTGATCTCTTTCGTACCATCTTCAAATTCGATTTCCGACAGGAATTTTATCCGTTCGGTGATGGTGGAAGAGAAAAACAGCGTCAGCCGGCGGAATTGGAATGATAACCCGTCGCTGATTCCATCGGTGGAAAAATAACTGCTGTTCGCTTCGAGGTATCCGCCGAGAGCTACCGGAAATTTTCCCGCTTGAAGAAACGGCCGCGCATACACTCCTTCCATGTTCGTTTGGAGAGCGGTTGTATCCCGGGCGGGCTCATCTTGTCCGCACAGGAATACCGGAACCAGCACGAGCAGAAAAAGGTATCGAGTGCATGTATTCATCATTTTAAATTTCCACATGAATGTAAATGTTGTGTCGATCGGTGGTGACGGGAAAGGAGATCAGCGGTTCGGAAGCAGGTCCGGTTAGTACCGCACCCGTATTGGTGAATTCCGATCCATGAGCATTGCAGGTGAGCAAATCGCCGTTCACGTTCAATTCGGTACCCTGATGCGAACATTGCAGAAGCAGCGCGGTATATTCGTTTTCCGATTTTCGGAAAAGGACGATGGGGAATGCCGATTGATCGAATCGTACGATGATGGAATCGCGGAATGTTTCTCCGTCGATAAAGTCCGTATGCTGAACGCGGAGAACGTCCCCCATCGGCGTCGCCGTCACATAATGCACCGCACTGCCGCAATGTTGCAGCAGCATCGGCAGCGTGAAATAGGTGAGACCGGTACCGCCGCACACTTTCAGGAAATCTTTTCGCTTCATCGTTACAGGCTTTCGAGAAATTTTATCAGACGTTTTTTGTCGGCGTCGGATAATTGAGAATAGAGGATTCGGCTGTTTGCCGCTTCGCCGCCGTGCGCATCGATGGCTGCCTCGATGCTGTTGGCTCTCCCGTCATGCAGCAGAAAATATTGGCCTCCTTGTGAATTTTTGGAGAGGCCCAGTCCCCACAGGGGAGGCGTACGCCATTCGGAGGGGAGTGCCGTCCCTTCGGTGTATCCGTCATTCAGACCGGGGCCCATATCGTGCAGCAGCAAGTCGGTGTAGGGATAAAAAGTGGTATTGCGTAAAGCGGCGATATCGCTCGACGGAGTCGTCCATTCCGGCGTGTGGCATTTGGCGCATTGAATGTCCGAAAATATTTTTTTCCCGGAGAGCACATCGGGATCGGATTGATTGCGCTGAACCGGTGCTTTTAAGGTTCGCAAATAGAATACCACATTACGGATTGTCGATGACGCAACTTCGGGATCAGGCACATTGTCCGGTGACTCAACCGTACCGTTGTAAACGGAGGGCTCGTTCATGTCAAATTCGCTCGTAATGCCGATATCCTGTCGGTACGCATTGACGGTTTGCTGCAAAAGATCGATCGCCCCTGCTTTTTTCCCGAAGCGTCCGATATATTTTCCGTTCCGCGGCAGATGTGTCGGAAGCGGCCGGAAATAGTCCGGCGGGGTGATATAATTCGGGACACCCGAAATTCCGTCGCCATCAGCATCATTGGGATCGGCATTCGCTATAATCTGCGCATCGGTTAAAGCCGCCAGAAATCCCAGTCCGGTGTTTGCCGGCGGTGTAAATTTGGAAAACGGAATTCCGGGAGGAATCTGTTCCGGCGTGTGACCCGGAATGGCGCGGTGTTGAAGCTGCGGTCCGCCGTTGTCGGCGTAGACATTTCCGTTGGTATCGGATTGGCCGAAACGGGTCAACGTGGTGAAGGGGTGCCCCTTGCCGTCACCGGCATGGCAACTTCCACACGATGTTGCGACAAAATACGGACCGAGGCCCGTTTCCGGAGTGAAAATGTCGTCGTTGAAGGCGATGTCGCCGTCCAGAAACTGCCGGTTCTGTTCCGCCGTTAGTCCGGCGACCGGACCGTCCAGTATTTCATCATCCGCCGGTGCGGAAGGAAGGAATTTGTCGCACGACGAGACGGAAATAAGGATCAAAACAATCGTTCCGATCAAAAGGCTTTTGTTCATGATGTTGTATACAGTTTCGGAAAAAATTTACCGGTGGATTTCATATATCGACGATAGGCGTCGCCGAATTCTTCGATCAACTTATTTTCTTCGGTGAAAGTGCGCACATACAACGTCACGGCAACCACGGCGGAAAAGAGCAGTACCGGCCAAACGGCGGCGAGCAAACCGAGTCCGACAAACAGCAGCAACCCGGTGGTATACAACGGGTGACGGATGAAACGGTAAATTCCGGTGGTCACCAATTGATGGTTCTGCCGGGTTTCCACTGTGTCGGTGATGTTTTTTCCGATGGCGGTGAAAACGGAAACCCCCATCGGCACGGCGATCAACGCAAGAAGAATGCCGGTCATCTGCACCGTAGCCGTGGTGGTGTAACGGACCGGAGCGAACATTTCCGGAAACAAGGGAAACAGGAACGCAGTCAACCAGAGAATTCCCCCGGCAACGCGGAGAATCAAAAATGTCGTCGCACCTTCGTGTTTCATCCGTTCGAACCGGTCATTTTGCCGATGGGCTTGGATGCGGTAGTAAAATCCGACGGAAAAGACCGAAAAAAATATCACGGCAAATACTATTCGGGTGACATCTTCGGGGAGCATAAAAAAATCCTTTAAGAGTATTGTTATGAAAGAAGTCTGTATAATTGCGCCACAAGGAAACAGACAACAAATCCCATGACGACGGGAAGGATCGAAGCAATTGTCGTCCACTTCACGCTTTTTGTCTCTTTGTAGATCGTAAAAATAGTGGTGGAGCACGGATTATGCAGCAGGCTGAACAACATCAGGTTTAATCCCGTCAAAAACGTCCACCCGCCGGCCGTGAGGACGTCGGCCACTGCATTCGGCTCATCAAGTTCGAACATCACCCCGGCGCCGTCTCCCAATCCCGATAATTTTGCACTGAGCACCGTCAGCATCAGCACAGTGGGGATAACGATCTCGTTCGCGGGAATGGCAATGATGTAGGCGAGAAGGATCACGCCGTTAATGCCGAGCAATATCCCGAACGGGTTGGACCAGTTGATGAAATGTTCCGCTAGGCTGAGTTCGCCGACGTGAATGTTCGACACCAGCCAAATCACCGCTCCGGCCGGTGCGGCGAAGACAACTGCCCGCCACAAGACAATCAATGTTCGGTCGATCAACGATGTGTACAACGTCTGCAACAATTGCGGCGGCCGGTACGGGGGAAGTTCCAGGCTGAAGGCGGATGCTTCTCCTTTCAGGACCGTTTTCGAGAGTCCCCATGAAACGGCGAGAGTGAAAAATATCCCGAGCATGGCAACCCCTACCACAGCCCCCGCAGTGACCAGTCCGGCCAAATGCGCCGGTACCAGCGCGCCGAAAAAGATCGATGCGATGAGGATCTGCGTCGGCCAGCGACCATTGCAGAGCGAAAAATTATTGGTGATGATCGCAATGAGGCGTTCGCGCGGACTGTCGATAATGCGTGTGGCGACCACGCCGGCGGCATTACAGCCGAAACCCATTGTCATGCTGAGGGATTGTTTTCCGTGCGCCCCCGCTTTCCGGAAGAGAGAATCCATGTTGAACGCCACGCGGGGAAGATATCCGAAATCTTCCAGCAGCGTGAAGAGAGGGAAAAAGATCGCCATCGGCGGCAGCATCACGCTGATGACCCATGCCATCGCCAGCCAGACGCCGTCCACCAGCACACCGGTCAGCCAAACGGGGGAACCGGCGGCGGCAAAGAGCTCCCGCAGCCACGGGTGGGCCGTGTCCACGAGCAGCGAAGCGATCAGGGCAGAGGGCACGTTCGCCCCTTCGACCGTCAACCAGAAGACGATGGCCAGCAGGAGGAACATCAAGGGAAAACCGAACCAGCGGCTGGTGATCAATCGATCGAGTTTTTTGTCGAAATCGAACCGCGGTTTTTCAGTCGGCAGCGTGACCGCGCGCGAAGCGATCGCATTCGCATCGGCGTAGATCGACTCCACGAGCGAATCGTGAATGTGTTCACCGACTTCCCAACGAAGGGAGTTGGCGGCGGCAATGATCGATTCTTTTTTTTCTGAGTGCATGGTTGTTCTTTCGTTATTGTCGTTCAACGACGGCGGCGGTCCGGTTCCGGTTGAGATTCCCCAAATCGCCGTTGTTCACCGCGTCGATGATTTTTTGATCCCCCTCCAGAAGACGCAGGGCGATCCAGCGGGCATTGGGGAGGTTCGGGAATTCTCCGGTGATCCGTTTGGTCAGTTCGGTGATCGCTTTTTCCAGACGCGGTGCGGTCTTTTCAATGCGATGGGGACGGCAGACGTACGTTCCGGTGGCAACGTCGTAGATATATTTCAATAGTTCCGGGATCCCTTCTTCTTTGCGCGCCGATGCGGCAACCACGGGGACGCCGAGATCTTTGGCGAGACGCCGTGCATCCACCTGAATGCCGTGACGCTGCGCTTCGTCCATCAGATTCAAACAAACAACCGCGCGGTCGGTGATCTCCAGGACCTGAAGAACGAGATTCAGATTACGTTCGAGCCGGGTGGCATCGACAACGATCACCGTTACATCGGGTTGGCCGAACAGAATAAAATCGCGCGCTACCTCCTCGTCCGAACTGGTGGAAAGGAGGGAATAGGTGCCGGGAAGATCGACCAGTTTGAACCGCTTGTTGCCGTAGACGAAACCTCCTTCGGCCCGCGTGACCGTTTTGCCCGGCCAGTTGCCGGTATGCTGACGGAGTCCGGTGAGCGCATTAAAGACTGTACTTTTTCCGGTATTCGGATTGCCGGCCAGGGCCACGACAAAATCGAATTGCGTCATGTTGATGCCGAGTTTTGTCAGGTTTCCGAGATGGTGCACGGGGCAATCGTCGCACTTTGTTTCTGCAGTCGTCGTCATAAGCTGTTTATTGTTGGATAAAAATCATGTGAGCATGTTGTTTCCGCAGCGCCACCAGTGCGCCGCGGATGGAATACGCCACCGGATCGCCGGAGGCGCTTTTCATTTCGGCGCGGATCGGAGTGCCGGGCACGACGCCGAGATCCATCAACCGGCGTCGTTGTTGGCCGCGGAGTGCTTTCGAAATGCCGAGAACCGTCGCTTCGGCGCCAATCGGCAGCGAGCTGAGAACGGGGAGCGGCGAAATGATCTTCGCTTCTTCGTCCGCAATTGGCGCAACGGTGATGTTATTCGTCAATAACGGCGCCAGAACGATCTCTTCTCCGTCCGCGGCGAAGCGGACCCGTTCATTCGTCTGTTCGATCATCATCACCTGCATGCCGACGTACAACCCTTGCGCCACCAATTGGGCATACACCGTTTCGGGTTCATCCTCAATGTGGGTGATGACGCCGAATTCCCCTTCCCGCATCAGCAGAAGGGAAGCCCCTTTTTTCGGGGGAATTTCACCGGCGGGAGTCGGAATCGGATCGCCGTGCGGATCAAAATGGGGATTGCCGATCTGGGCGGCGAGCGCCTCCGTCTGTTCCGGCGTCAGGCGGTGTTCCGCCTGTTCGGCGGAAGAGTGCCACTCGGTGGGAGGGACGCTCGTCTCATCCGCGAGATACCGTTCCCACAACCGGTGGACCCGGATGATGCGCAATGCATATGATGTACCGTCGGCAGTGAGGCGGACCCCCGTTTCATTGGTGATCAACAGCCCCATGGTAGAAAGACGGGTCAACAACCGGGCCGCCTCGTCCGTCGGGATCAACAACGCGCCGGCGATGCTTTCCGTTGTGCAGTGCACATTTTTGTACTCGCAGTCATAGATATGTTTCAGGGCATCTTCAATCAGGACGCGTTTCATGCCGCGGCGGGCGCGCCGCCATCGCGACACCGCTCCCCACTTCGGGAAAAAGAGAAGGGCGGCTGCCGCGGTAAGAGCGGCGAAGACGAACAATGCGGTGACCGGTTCGGACATACGATACCTATACGTTTTCTACGAAAATATTCTGTGCGATCATCGAACTGATGATGATCTCTTTGTCGTCGATTTTCACCAGCATGGAATTGTCAAAACGTATTTTTTGTTTGATCTCGATCATTTTGTGCAGCGATATGCCGATGGAAGAGACGTACTGCAGCAACTCGGAGTTTGAATCGCTCACGCGCAGCACGCGGACGGAGGACCCTTCGGATGATTCGCTCATCGGATAACTCATCGAGCAGATGATCTCTCCCGCTTTGGTCGGAATCGGATCGCCGTGCGGATCGATCAACGGATGCCCGAGAACATGATCGATCTTCTCCTCCATCTTGTCCGACATGATGTGTTCGAACCGTTCCGCCTCATCGTCGATCTCGTCCCACCGGAAATGGAGTACTTGCACTAAAAACATTTCCCATAACCGGTGTTTCCGGATGATCCGCAACGCCAGCTGTTTCCCCTCCGGCGTCAACTCCACTCCTTTGTACGGCGTGTGTGTCAGTGTCCCTTCCTCCGCCAGCTTTTTGATCATTTCGGAGACCGAAGCCGGGGAGATCTGCAGACGTTCCGACAGCGAGGACGTCGTCACCTTTCCTTCGTTGGAAGAAAGTTTGTAGATGTTTTTGATATAATTTTCTATTTGTTCGCTGGCCATGTGATGGTTCCTATTTTGTTAGTCGTGTTCGCAGCCGCATGAATCGTTCAACGACCGTGCCTTCGAAAAACACTCCCGACCTTCTTTCACCGAAAAGTAAACCAGTCCGATCGCGCCGGCAGCATCAACATACGGAAGGGAGAACGTTTCATAGGCAAAACTCGAAACGAGCAGGATCACCGACATATAGATACAGACCAGATTGCAGTTTGCATCGGCGATGATCGCTTTGGAATCCAACACCCGTCCGATTTTCTTTTTATAATAGATCAACGCCCACATGATGGCGATCGAGACTGCGGAGATGATCACCCCCCAAAATGTCGATTCGGGATTTTGACCGGTGACAATAGAAAATATCGCTGTCCCGGCCAATCCGGCTGACAAGAGATAAAACGACCAGCCGGTGACTTTTAAAGCGGTTATTTCAAAGAGGCTTTTGTTGCTATGGGGATTTTGCGCAATCCGAACGACCATGGCCGCAATACCGATACCCGAAATGGTCTCGATAAAACTGTCCACGCCAAATCCAAACAGTGTTAATGACTCATCGGAAAAGCCGACTATCGTTGAGATAAGCCCTTCCGCAATATTATACACAATCGTAAAAATGCTCAAATACATGGCATAATTGTAGAATTTTTGCTTATCGATCTGCGGTGAGGAAATTGCTGTGGTTGTTTCCATCATTGGCATCCAAATAAATAATTTAGGTTAACCTAAATATATGTCAAGGCGCATTAAAAGTCAATACCGGAGTGAAAAATTATTCACCGAATATTTTCAGCCATTCACGGATTTGTGCAGGGGATAATGGGTCCGTCGATTTTTCCGTCGCCTGACCCTTCAATGATGAGAGGAGATTAGCGAAATGCCGCGGAGAATGTGTTTCGCACGAAAATGTTTTTGCGTAGCGAATGATGTGCGGATCCGATGAAATAATCACCGGTGGTGTCCGTTGTTTTGAACGGTCGATTGCCGCCCGCATGGCATCATCCGTGCGGAGTGGGTGGGAGAATGTGACATGAACCGGCGCCGGGATCGACACCGGAAGGTGATGATGCTCCGCCGTACCTTCGAAAATAATCGTACAACGGATATTCTGTTCCAGGGCGAACGTTGCACACAGTTGAATAAATTCTTCTCGTGCTGTCGTAGCATGGTGCGTCAACGTACCCTGCAGCGATGGAAGGAAACGGATGACCTGATATCCGTCGATGATGCAGTGCCGCCGTTTCATCGCATCGCCGGCGGATGTTGACGGTGATGGATGGTTGCATCCTGATATTTTTTTGCGACAGAAAGCAAGGTCCCCTCATCAAACAATCGCCCGGTAAAGGTGATGCTGACCGGTGTGCCGCGTTCCGTGAATCCGCTCGGGACCACGACGGCCGGGTGTCCGGTTAGGTTCGTCAATAAAAGAGCGGAACCCTCCAACGAGGGACCGACAAACATATCGACGGTCTTCATCACCCCGTCCATCTGTTGGATCAGCAATTGCCGCGCCCGGCTTGCCTGCAGATATTCCACCGCCGTGATAAATCGGGAAGCACGAAAAGAGTTCGGCCAAGCGTTTTTGATCTGCCGGACCAGCAGGTCGTCGTCGCCGCTGAGTGTTAACTGGTCAAATGCGGCGGCCGACTCCGCACTCAACATGATCGCCATGTCATTGACGGGGAGTGCAGGCAGCGATATCGGAATCAAATCTGCCCCGAGAGAACGAAGCGTGATCAACACGGAGTCGTTGAACTGTTTCCAAAATTTTGCACTGTCAAAATCCGACTTCAGATATCCGATCCGTAATTTCCGAAGGTCTGTTTTTTTCGGTTCGTAAATGAACGGAGCGTCATAAACGGACGGATCGCGGCCGTCCGGACCGTAGATCGCGTTAAACACAATCGCACAGTCTTCTACCGACCGGCAGATCGGTCCGAGTTTATCCATCGTCCAGCTAAGTGCCATCGCACCGCTGCGGCTTACTCTGCTGTAGGTTGGACGAAGTCCCGTTGTTCCGCAACGTGTGGAGGGGGAGATGATCGATCCGTAAGTTTCCGAGCCGACCGAAAAGGCGAACAATCCCGCCGCCGTACCGGAGGCCGATCCGGCCGACGATCCGCTCGATCCCTGCGTTGTGTCCCAGGGATTTCGCGTTTTTCCTCCAAACCAGACATCACCCCATGCCAATTCACCCATCGACGTTTTTGCGATCAGTACTGCGCCGGCGTTTTCCAATCGGCGGATCACTTCCGCATCGCGGTCAATCCATTGGTGACGATAGGGAACCGATCCCCATGTGGTCGGGTATCCTTTTGCCGCCAGAAGGTCTTTGGCGCCGTAGGGAATCCCATGCAGCGGGCCGCGGTATTTTCCGGCCGCGATTTCCCGGTCCGCCCGTTCCGCTTGTGCCACCGCCAGCGATTCCGTAACGGTGATGACGGACAGCAGCATCGGATCGAAAGTGCGGATCCGGTCCAAATAAATTTTTGTCAGTTCCAACGACGTGAGCCGCCGGGACCGGATTAATTGCGATAATTGTCCGACGGTATAAAACGCAAGATCTTCCCGTCGTTTCGGCATTTGCACCGCCGGTTCGCCGGCGGGCCGGAACAGACTCTTTTTTCTGTCAAACGTCCATCCGGTCGGAAGGGGATGAAAGAGAAGGGAGGGGGCGACGTCGTTCGCAATGTGTAAAGCGCGTAACGCCGAAAAACTTTCGCGTTGGGATTGTACATCGGCCAATAACGATTCCCGCTCGGCCTCGCTGAACCGGAGTCCGATGACCGATTCCGCGGAGGAAATCGTCGTCGTGGTGATCGAGTCCTGCGCCGGCAGCATTGTGAAGAAGAGGATCGCGATGAAGAGTGTTTTCATTATGGTTCTCCTTGAGAATATTAACGCAGATCCAATCGCATCGTTTGAACCTTGTCACGGTAAAATCCGGCGGATCGCAGGATGTTTGCCGCCGATGATTCCGACGGGCGTTTCCCGTCGCAGTACTCGACGATGATCTCCTGCTTTTCCGGACGGGTGAGTCGGACAAATTGGACGAATGCTTGCACGGCACGCTGGGACTGCGCTTCATCCGTACCGAAAAAGATCCGCATGCCGTGGTTTTCACAATAGGCCGTCGGGATTCCTTGTTCGATCACCAGATAATTTCCCGCGGAACGGGAGCAGCGGAGAATGCCGCCGCCCGACAGCGCCAGATCGATCCCGCTTCCGTACGGATTCGCCGGATCGCATGCCGGAAGAACGATAGGTGTTCCGGGTTTTTCCGCGGTCCGCACGATTTCACCCAGCATGTTCACCGCATCCGGCAGCGCGAATTGCATTCCGGAGAGCCCTTCCACAAAATATCCGCGGCGAATCTCCCCGCGCATCTCCATCCTCTGCAATTCCATCGCGATCATCGGCCAGGGTAAAAGATTTTCTTCCCGTTTTGCCATCTCGCGTGCCACCACGCCGTACCGCAGCAGCAGTTGTTCTGCCTGACGGCGAATCTTTTCCTCCTCCGACAATGCCGGACCGAGAATCGAAGAACGCCGGACAAGCGACCAGCGGCCATGCCATCCCGGCGTTTCTTTTAGCGCTTCGCGGACTCTTCGCATGGCGGTACTCCGGAAGGGATTCCTTCGTGCATTGACGATCTCGATCCGTTCATCCGGAAAATTGCTCTCCGTTCCGCGGTACCTTTTTACCTGGAGAATTTCGTCCAACGCATCGTTTGTGATCATGCCGTTCCAAAATAGTTCGGATAATCCGCGATTGATCGCTGCCAAAGACAACGAGGTATGCTCCCGCAGTTCGGTCAACAACGATGCTCCGTTTTCGCGGAGGACGGTGAGAATTTCTTTCGCCGCCGGCGTCCATCGGTCCACCGTGCTTTCGGGATCACGAAGGAAAGAATCTCCGTCGCCGCGGAAGATCCACACGGCTCGACCGGCCGGTGCGCCGATCGGAAGAATCTCACCGCGCTGCACCGGTTTGCGCAACAACGACGGTTCGTACCGCTTCAGGCGCGGAGCAATCACCTCTTTTTCCCACACCTCAGCCGGTACGGCGCATCCGGTGAATTGCTCCAGCACGGTGATCGCCCCCTGTTCTCCCTCCAGCATCCATTGCGGATGCCGATGCTGCCATTGCATCAGCAGCCGGGTGAAGTGGAAAATTGTCGCCGGCGAAATCTCTTTCCGCAGCAGCGAGATCGACGCACGGTGGATCCGTTCCAGATTCGGCCGGTAACACCATTGTTCCGTGCCGCTCCCTTCGAAGAAGACGCCGTGAAGGATGTTTTCGGAAGCGGGAATGGAGCGAAGGATCGTTTCACATTCGAGTTCCGGGATCGCAAACCGCGCCGCGATCTCCGCGGCCGTCACTGCTCCGTGCGATTTGATTGTTCGCAAGATCACGTATCGCAGCGATTCCTCCCGCCCGAACATTCTGCCCGACAGCTGTTCCGCAACAGAGGCCGCCCGTTCCCGGTCTACCACGGCAATGGAACCATACAGCGGCAGTTCTTCGGCCAGCACAAAAAATTGTTTCCCTCCGATCGTCACCGGCGTAATGATCCCTTTTTCTTGCAGGAGGCGGGAAATTCCCGGTTCCGCCGAACGTTCTTCCAATTCTTCCGCCGACAATTCGCCGAGACGCAGCATCACTTCCATCATTTCTTCCGGTGTCCGTGCCCGTTTTGTTGCGGCGGTGAACTGGAGTTGATCTTCCACTTTTTCGACAGCGGGGCGCCGGATCACGTTGCTGATCGATTCCAGCGACACCACTTCTGCCAACAGTTCGCGGTTCAAAAGGGCAAATTGCTGCCGTGACGATTCTTTCGGTTCGTCCCATTGATACATGTACACCGACGCAAAGTCGAAAAGCAGCGTCGATGCAAACGGCGACGGAACGTCGTTGTGCACGGTGTGTATTGTGATTTCCCCGGTTTCGATCTTCGCGATGATCTCCTTGAAGTGCCCGAAGTCCAACACATCGTTCAAACATTCGCGGATCGTTTCGATAACGATCGGAAAATCATTGAATTGCCGGACAATTTGCAGAAGATCGGCCGATTTCAACCGTTGAAGGAAAAACGGGCGGCGTTTGCCGGGATTTCCTTTCGGCAGCAGCAGCGAGCGTTCGGCGTTCTGCCGGAACAGTGCCCCGAATAAAGGGGAAGAAGGGATCTCTTCCAGGATGATCTGTTGGGCGTCGTGAAGCGTCAGCCCGGAAAAAAGATCCAACGGCAGCCGTTCCGCATCGGAACACCGGAATAGGATCCCGTCGTCATTATACAACATTTGAATATCGATCGACATCCTCCGCCGCAGCACGGAGAGCAGCACAATGCCGAGCAAGCCGTTGATACTTTTTCCGAAGCAGGAATGGACGACGATCCGCGGATCGCCCACCTCGTCCCGAAATCCTTCCACCACCATCGTCCGGTGTGTCGGAACAATCTGCGTGGCTTCGCGTTGTTCGGAGATGTACTCCAGAATATTTCTCGACGAATTCGAATCGACGGGAAAAGTATTGAGGAAAGAAATTTTTTCATTCCGGGTTTCCCCGGCGGCCGGGCGGTCATTCGTATCCGTCGGAATGATTGAACGCGTTGGAGCATCATCCTTCGGCGCCGGGACATCGCGTTGGTGTTCCGGATCTCCGTTGCCCGAAAGACGCTCCAAAAATTCTCCAATGCGGAGGCCGAGTTCGTACGTTCTTCCCAATCCTTCGCCGCGCCAGAACGGCATCCGTGCCGGCTGTCCCGGAGCGGGGGAGACAATCACTTTGTTGGCGTCGATCTCCATGATCCGCCAAACGTTCGATCCGAGAATGAAGGTGTCGCCGCCGCGGCTTTCGTAGATGAATTCCTCATCCACTTCACCTACTTTGGTCCGTTGATCTTCGAGGTAAACGCCGAAATATCCCCGGTCGGGAATCGTACCGGCATTCGTCAGCGCGAGCAGCGACGAGCCCGGGAGCGGCGACAGGATATTCTGCAGTTTGTTCCAGACGATCCGTGCACGCAGTTCGCGGAATGAATCGCTCGTGTACCGTCCGGCGAGCATCGACAGGACGGAATGGAAAATCGATTCGGAGAGCGATCGAAAACAATAGGAACGGCGTACCACATCGTACAGTTCGTCCGCATTCCATTCTTCGATCCCGACCATAGCGACGATCTGCTGCGCCAGTACGTCGAGACAATTTTCCGGAACAAACGTCCGTTCGATCGAATGTTCCAGCATTCCTTTCGCCACTACCGCCGATTCAATCAAGTCTTCCTTGTGCGTTACGAACAACCGTCCTTTGCTGTGCGCATCCACCAAATGTCCCGACCGTCCCACGCGCTGCAGTCCGCGGGCGATTCCTTTGGGCGATTGGATCTGCACAACCAGGTCGACCGTGCCGATATCGATTCCGAGCTCCAGAGCCGACGTCGTGATCAGTGCGCGGAGTTTTCCCTGTTTAAGATCGGATTCCAATTGTTCGCGGACGGTGCGGGACATGCTGCCGTGATATGCATACACCGAAAGATCCGCGGTGCCGGTCCCCGGCGGCGTTCCGGAGGACGTTTCCGGAAATCGGCGTCGATCGTAGAACGGAACGGCATAATTATTGGTCATGTCGCCCGATCCTTGAAGGATCTCATTCACGCGGGCGGCGATCCGTTCCGCCAGTCGCCGGTTATTGACGAAGATCAGTGTCGTCCGGTGTTCGCGGATCAGGTCGATCAATTGCGGAATGATGAGGGACCAGATGCTCTCCTGCGGCATGTCGGAAAAATCTCTTGCCGCACAAATCACCTTCATGTCGGTATTTTTTTTGAATCCGGCATCAACAATCGTCACCGGCCGCGGCACCCAGTGTTCGCCGTTTCCGTCGCTCCCGCCGAGAAAGTGTGCTACCGTTTCCAGCGGTTTTTGCGTGGCGGAAAGGCCGATGCGGACAAACGATCCGCCGAATCGATCTGGGTCCGCCGTTTCGCGGTGCGTGCGCCGGAGTTCTTCCAGCCGTTCCAGCGAAAGCGAAAGATGCACCCCCCGTTTTGAATTGCTGAGGGAGTGGATTTCATCCACAATCACATATTGAACGGTCCGGAACATCGCACGGGATCGCTCCGATGACAGCATCAAAAAAAGGGATTCCGGGGTGGTAATGAGGATATCGGGGGGATGTTTGAGCATTTTTGCCCGTTCCGATTGTGTCGTATCGCCCGTCCTCACCGCGCGGCGGATTTCCCTCACCGGGATGTTATTCCGTTCGCATTCGGCGAAAATTCCGTTGAGAGGAATCTCCAGGTTCCGGTGGATATCGTTGTTCAATGCCTTCAGCGGCGAAATGTACAGAATGCGGACCCCATCGGCCGCACCCGCCGGCGATCGTCGAACAGCGAGCGGGTCGCCGGCCACCGGAGGTCCGGCAGCAATGTTGTGTTCCACCAGATGATTGATGCACCACAAAAATGCGGCGAGAGTTTTTCCGGAACCGGTCGGTGCGACGATCAGCGTGTGATTCCCTTCGGCGATGGAGGGCCAACCGAAGGCTTGCGGTGGCGATGGTTCTCCGAAGGTTCGGACGAACCAGGAACGGACGACCGGATGGAATTTTTCGAGGACGGCGGACGACATTGCGCTTAATGTAAGCAAAAACTCTCTCAGAGGAAAAAATCCGATCCGCAAAGTATGACGAAGTTCTAACAATTCCCAAATTGATTTTCACTGAAACAATCGCTATACTTTGCTGGAATTTTTAAGAAATTTTTTCATTCTGCGGACATGACGCATCACACCCGGATCCTTTTAATAGAGAAAAATCCCGACAGCGTCGCGCTGTTTACCGCGGAAGTACAAAAGTCCGGACTCCCCCACACTATCCGCACGATCCCGTCGTTTGATCTCGTCCCGGAATTGTTGGAAGAATTTTCCCCCGAAGTGATTGTGGTGGATTTCACCGTCGCCGAATTGACTCCTGCCGACACTATTTCCATTCTGAAAAAAATGATCGCCACCACGCCGCTCATCATCTATACCGATGTGCTGGACGAAGAGATCGTAGTGGAGTGCATGCGGTCCGGCGCGGCGGATTATGTCTTCAAACAACATTCCGCACGGCTCGGTCCCGCCATCGAAAGCGTCATCGACAAACGGCGCGTCCAGGAGGAATTACGCCTCAGTAAAGAACGTTTTAATACGCTGGCCAAGGTCTCCACGGTCGGAATTTTTCTCGCGTCGTCGGACGGATTTTACCTGTATGTGAATGATCGGTGGAGCGATATCACCGGATTGTCGTACGACCAGGCGTTCGGAGACGGGTTTCTTAATGCCGTCCATTCCCACGACCGGAAACGGGTCCGCACCGAATGGCATCGCTGCGTGCGGGAGCAATCGTCCTTCCAGTCCGAATACCGCATTTATCGCGAAAGCGACAAGCAGGAATTGTGGGTGATCGGCCAGGCGTTGCCGGAAGTGAACGCGGACGGATCGCTCGCCGGATTTGTCGGCACCATCACCGATATCACCGAACGGATGCATGCGGAGATCGAGATTGACAGTTCACGGAAACAGCTTCGTGCCCTCACCGTGCGTCTGCAGAATATCCGCGAAGAAGAACGGACCCATATCGCCCGCGAGATCCACGACGACCTCGGCCAGGCGCTGACCGGATTAAAAATGGACCTCGTCTGGCTCAACAACAAACTTGCATCGTCTGATGAGTCGCTTCGCAAACGATTGAAGATGATGGTCGATCTCGCCGACGCGACCATTCACAAAGTGCGTAAACTGGCCACCGATCTCCGCCCCGGCATTTTGGACGATCTCGGGCTTGCCGCCGCCATCGAATGGCAGGGAAAAGATCTGCGCGAGCGGACCGGCATCGATTTTTCATTCCATCTCGCCGAAGAACTGCAGTTGGACGAAAAGCGTTCCACCGCTTTTTTCCGCATCTTTCAGGAATCGTTGACCAACGTAATCCGCCACGCACAGGCAAAAAATGTGGTGGTCTCGCTCCGGAAGGACGGGAACAACGTGCTGCTGATCATCGAAGATGACGGCAGAGGGATCGCTCCGAACGAATTGTCGAATCCCCGCTCCGTCGGCATATTGGGGATGAAAGAACGCGCCGCCAGCTTCAATGGCGAAGTGAATGTCGCCGGAATTCCCGGAAAAGGGACAACGGTCCGCGTCCGGATGCCCCTCGCTGATTCTCCCGCTTCCGCATCGTAATTTCATCATGACGCATATTCTGATTGCCGATGATCATTCCATCGTCCGGCAGGGATTAAAACTCATCCTTTCCGAAGGAATGAAGCAGGTGTCGTTCGTCGAAGCGTCCAACGCCGCGGACACGCTCACCCATGCCGGTGCGTTCCAATTCGATATCATCATCCTCGACCTGAGCATGCCGGGACGGAGCGGTTTGGACTTGTTGAAAGACCTTCGCATTCAGGCGCCGAAAACTCCCGTTCTCGTTCTCAGCATGTATCCGGAAGATCAATACGCACTGCGTGTCGTGAAAGCAGGCGCGATGGGATATCTCACCAAAGCGAGCGCCCCGGAACAACTGCTCACGGCGGTGACGAAAATTCTCTCCGGCGGAAAATATATCAGCAGCGCGATTTCCGAACAATTATTGAACAGGGTTCAGGATCCGGGAACGGAATCCGGCCACGAGTCTCTTTCCGACCGGGAATTTCAAGTGCTGCAGTTGCTGGCCTCCGGCAAAACCGTTTCCGAAGCGGCGGAATCCCTCTCATTGAGCGTCAAGACCGTCAGCACCTACCGGACACGGATACTCGAAAAATTGCATCTTGCCACAAACGCCGAACTGACAAGGTACGCAATGCAGCACAAGCTCGTCGAATAGGCGTGTAGGACAAACACCGACACAAAAAACCTCCTTTCTCCGATACCCCTCGCCCGCAGAGTTTTGTATCCTGTGTCACCATTTATGCACACCTCTGAATTGAACAAAACCATCAATGTTTTTATCGTGGATGATTCCGAAATCGTTCGGGACCGTCTCACCTCTATGTTATCGGAAGTCTCCTCTATTAAAATCATTGGCTATGCCGACAATCCTCTTGCCGCTACCGAATCCATCGTCAAAACGAATCCGGACGTGGTGATCCTGGATATATTTCTCACCGGCGGCAGCGGTATTCACGTGTTGAAGAACATCCGCGGAAAGAAGATTGCGTCGAAAGTGATCATGCTGACGAATTATGCGCAGGACGAGTACCGGAAAAAATGTTTCGAAGAAGGTGCGGACTTTTTCTTCGACAAGTCCATCGAATTCGACCGCGTCGTCGATGTCATCCAGAAACTATCGGCGGCGGCCTGATATGATTTTGTTTAATTTACCGTACACCACCACATAACGGAGTTCCAACTATGAGACAAGCAATCTTCCGTCTGGGCGCGTTGCTGATGAACCGCCTGAACTACCTGCAAAAATTCGCGATCGTCGCGTTGCTGCTGTTGATACCGAGTATCGGTCTGCTGTACGTTTTGGCGACGCAGATCAATGCGGACGTCGAATATTCACAGAAAGAATTGACCGGTATTTCCTACAATACCGCGCTGCGCCAATTCTTCGAAAAAGTGCAGAATCATCGTGAATATTCCCTCCGATTTTTCCTGAATGATTCGTCCGCGCAGGAAATGATGATTCGTTCCCAGCAGGAAATCGAGCTGGCGATCCTCTCCGTGGATTCGGCCGATACGCAGTACGGCGATCTGTTGGCGGTCCGGGAACAGTGGAAAAACATCAAGATCGACTGGAAAAACTTGAAGAGCCGCGCTTTCACTCATAAGATGGAGAAGAGCGAGGAACTCCACAACAAACTGATGTCCGACGCGCTCGCGCTGGTGGTGGACGTTGCGGACAACTCGAACCTGACGTTGGATACCGATATCGAAACATATTATCTGATGAACATCACCAACTTTAAGGTGTTGCAGCTGACCGAAGCGCTCAGCCAGTCCAAAAACCTGATGCGCATCATCACCAACACGCCGAAACTCTCTCCCGAACAACGTACGTCGTTCACCGTTCTCGCCGGAAATATCCAGCCGCTCATGGCCGATATCGCGGACGCGGTGAACCGGATTAACACCTACAATCAGCCGGTGTCGCCGATCGTCGAGCCCTCGTATGTGGACTTAAAATCGACCACCGATCAATACATCGAATTCCTGCAGTCGGAAATTCTCGACGACAGTCTGCGGGCGCTCCGCGGCGTCGATCTGAACGTGATTGACCGGCCGATCAAAGCAGGGCTGGATGTGTTCGACGTCCAGATGCCGATCCTGAAAAACCTCATCGAGGTCCGGATCAACAACCTCGAGCAGCAGGTATTGATTTATATTGCCGGTACCGTGCTCGTGCTGATCTTCGTGTCGTACCTGCTTGGCGGATTCTACAGTTCCGTGGTGGACACAGTGCATACGCTCGAAGGTGTGGCCGCGCAACTGAACGAAGGCAAAATTACGGAAGTGGTGGAAGTGGAAACGCGCGACGAGTTAGGACGCGTGGGACGGTCGTTCAACCAGATCGCCCTGAGTCTTCTCTCGCGGAACAAAGAACTGGAAGACAACAGGATCCAAATCGAAGCGACCAACAAACAGCTGCGCGAAACACAAACCGCTCTGGTGCAAGGGGAAAAGATGGCATCGCTCGGTCAAATGGTCGCGGGTCTGGCGCACGAAATCAACACTCCTCTCGGATATGTAAAGAACAACATCGAAATGATGATCGGCAACCAGCAGACGATCAACGATGCGGTGGAACAATACCGCAAACTGCTCGACATGCTTGTCAACGGTGTCGAAGACGGACTGGAAGAGACGGTGACCGAACTGGCCAATCTCTCCACCGAACTGGAAAAAAATACCGTGCTTGAAGACAGCAAGACGATGTTGTCGCAGGCGCTCGTCGGAACGGAACGGATTCAGGAACTCATCCGCAACCTGCGCGAATTCTCCCGTCTGGACGAAGCGGACCTTTCCAAGATCGACCTCAACAGCGCGCTCGACGCAACCCTCGTCATCGCCAACAACGTTATCAAAAATAAAGCGGTGGTCAAAAAGGATTACCAGCCGAACCTGATGGCCGAATGTTATCCGGCACAGTACAACCAGGTTATTCTGAACCTCGTCACCAATGCGGCGCAGGCGATCGACGGCCAGGGGACCATCACCATCCGCACATACAAAGAACCGGGAAATCCCGATATGGCCGTGGTGAAAATCTCCGATACCGGAAAAGGTATCCCGCGCGAAAACCTCTCCAAAATTTTCGAGCCGTTTTTCACCACGAAAAAGATCGGCGAAGGGACGGGATTGGGATTGTCGATTTCGTACAAAATCATTGAAAAACACGGCGGTTCAATCAAGGTGGAATCCGAAGTCGGCCGCGGAACGGACTTTTACGTCCGCATCCCGGTTGTGCAGCCCCGTGTGGCAAAGAAAGAGACTGCACCGGCCGCCGCCGCGGTCTAATTTGAAACGGATGACGTTTGAACGATGAAGAATAAGGAGAACAGACAATGGCAAAACCGATCGTAGAAGAAAAATCAAACATTCTGTTTGTGGACGACGAACCGATGATCCTCTCGTCCCTCAACATGTTGTTCAAGAACAAATACAAAGTGTATCTTGCCGAAAACGGTTTCGACGCACTGGAGATCATCAAGTCGGTGCCGATTAAAGTGGTCGTCAGCGACCAGCGCATGCCCGGCATGCTCGGTCATGAATTGCTCCGGCAGGTGAAGGAAATCAGCCCCAACTCGGTGCGGATGCTGCTCACCGGGTATTCGGACCTCGATGCCATCATCGGTTCGGTGAATGCGGGGGAAGTGTTCCGCTTCATTAATAAACCGTGGCAGGGTGAATTTATGCTCTACGTCGTCAAGCTGGGTGTGGAGATCTACGACAAAGTCTCCAAACTGCAGGAGGACGAAATGCAGAAGAAGGAGGAGGAGATCACCGAAGAACATCCGGTGTCCGGCCACCGCGTGCATATCGAAGTGGAAGAAGAGAGCCCCACCGTGTTGTTCGTGGATTACAGCGAGGAAGAGACCGGCAAATTGGTGGAAAAATACGGCACCGGCGACTTCAACGCCGTGGCGGTCAACTCCATCGACGCCGCGTTTCAGGAGATGGCGAAAAAACCGGTTTCGGTGATCGTCAGCAACATCAATTTCGGCGATGTGGACGGCGTCAGCTTTTTGGATACCGTCCGGCGCGAATATCCGAACACCGTGTCGGTCATTCTCACCGAAGTGAAGGATGCGCAGCTGGCGATCCGCTCCATTAACGAACTGAACGTTTTCCGGTATCTGGTCAAACCGATGCCGGAAGATCAGATCTCGCATACGCTGGAGAAAGCCATCGAACGGAGCAAAGCGTTCAAGTCGACCCCGCACAAGAACGTGCTGAAGATGGCCGAAGAGATCGCGCCCGACCGTTTCGTGAAGAACGAAGAAAGTACGCTCCGGCTTCGTTTGCGCGCGGCGCAGGCATTGTTGAACAAGAACAAAAATAAACAGTAACTGCTGCAATCCATGGTCACACGCACGGTGTGCAGGCAGCACACGATGAACCCCGCCGCCCCACGCGGGGTTCGTTGTTTGAAACGGATTTCCCCCACCGTCCCCCGGCGGCGGTACTCATGCAGAATATCTCGCAAAAAATAATCGGAGCCGAACACCTCACCGAGGTGATCGCCTATCTGAAGAACGCCGACAAGTTCATCCGCCAGGGTGAACTGAACCGCGCGTTGGACGAGATCGTGCATGCCCGTGAAAAAAATCCCACCATCATGTACGCCCGCGCGTACGAAGAATACGTCCGCTCCATTCCCGTGAAGGTCTCCGAACAGGTGGATGATTCCGGCGTTCCGGTATCGCAAGAAGCGGTGATCGAACAATTGATGCCGACACTGGAGAAAATTCTCGATCTCGCCATCAAA
This sequence comes from uncultured Chitinophagaceae bacterium, assembly GCA_964603685.1. Lineage (GTDB taxonomy): Bacteria > Bacteroidota > Ignavibacteria > UBA10030 > UBA8401 > UBA8401. The sequence goes on along the minus strand of CAZRWF010000008.1, from coordinate 33,504 downwards.
GAGGTGAAACGGAGCGCGGTGACGGCATACAAACAGAAGGAAGTGTTCGCTCTGCAGAAACGGCACGAAGAGGAAGTGCAAAACGAGGAAAAACTCCGGCAGGAAGGATTGAAGAAAAAAATCGCCTCGTACCTGCAGCGGGCGCGGAACCGCGAATCGCTCCGGGATTATCACAACGCATTGAACGAAGTGGCGCGCGCTTTTATGCTCGATCCCACCGATGAGCGGATCCTCACCATCGAAGAGGAAATCAAACAGGCCCAGGAGAAATACAACGCGCAGAAAGAGGCCGAACTCGCCGTCAAACAAAAAGAAGAGGCGAAACGTCGCGAGCAGCTCTTCGCCGAGTGGCGCGACCAGCGGGAGCGGGAGAAAGAACGCGAAGCACGGAACCGGGAAGAGGCGCACAAACAGGCACGCGCGCAGAAGATCCGCGAGTACCTGCAGGTCGCTCGTATGCTCTTCTCCGAACAAAAGATCGAAGAAGCGCTGAGCCAGCTGGCTTTCGTGATGGTGCTCGATCCGCTCAACGAGGAGGTCCTCGGACTGAACTGGAAGATCCGGGAGGCGCAGGCAAAAAAGACCGAAGAATCCGTTGCACAAAAACAACAGCAGCTCGAAGAGGAGAAAAAACGGGAAGAATCGATCCGCCAGGCGATCCGGAAGAACCTCGAAAAGGCGGAAGAGTATTTGTCACAGCAGAAATTTTCGGAGGCTCTCCGCGTTATCACCCAGGCGTACTACATCGATCCGACCAATCAGGATGTGATCGAATGTGAAAAGCGCATCCTCGCCGCGGAAGAGGAGATGTTCCGTGCCGAAGAAGAACGGCGGAAAATCGAAGAGGAAGACCGGAAACGCAAGCAGGAATCCGAGATCCTGCGCCTCTCTATCGAACAGCAGAAACGCGAACAGCTGCGCGAACATATCGATCAGGAATCGAAACTGCTGCGCGAAGAAGAAGAAATTCTGCTGTTCCTCTCCAAAGCACGCGGATTCCTCAGCCAATCCAATTTTGAAGAGGCGTTGACCCAGATCGCCAAAGCGTTCAAGATCGATCCGTTTGACGAGGAGATCGCCAAGCTGCAGCGGGAGATCCTCGAAGGCCAGCGGAAAGCGAAGATGGCGAAAAAATCGACGCTGCAGCTGCTGATGGAGAACGAACCGGAAGGGAATAAGGAGGCGGACGATCTGATCGCCGCCCACATCGACAAAGCGAAAAAGTTCCGGGACGAAGGTCATTTTCAGGAGGCGCTGGACGAGATCGCGCAGGCCTACCGCATCGATCCGGTGAACGAAAAACTGTTCGCTCTCGAAGGGGAAATCCAGCAGGAATTTCTCCGCTTCGAAGAAGTACGGCAGCAGGAACAGGAAGAATCCAAAAAGAATCAGGGGATCAAAAAAAGTCTCGCCATGGCGCGCGAAGCGCTCTCCCGCGAATCGTACGGAGAAGCGCTCGGTTGGGTGGACTATGCCATGAGTTTCGACATGCAGCGGTTCGAAACGCTTCAACTGCGGGATGAGATCGAACGGGCACAGCGGCAGCTGGAAGAACAAAAAGCGAACGAAGACAAAGAACTCGTTATTCAATTCCATCTGAGTAAAGCGATGGAATTCATTTCGCAGCAACGTTCGTTCGAAGCGATTTTTGAAGTGGACCTGGCGCTGCGGTTGAATCCGTCGCACAAAGGGGCTTTATCGCTCAAAAAACGCCTGAATGCGGAGACCAGCGGTGAATCGGTGTCTGCGCACGAGCGTTAGAGTTTTCTAAAGACCCGTTGAGTTGACAAATCTCTCGAATTTCTTTAAGATTGTATCAATAATTGCATCGAAGGCTTGATCCGGATCAATGTCCACCACCCCTGAAAATACGCCGCTGCCGACCTCGGAACGTTTAAAAGAGGTGGCGCTCCTTTTAAAGCAAGCGGATAAGCTTGTGAAAGAGGGGGACCTTGCGCAAGCATTGACGTTGATCGCCAAAGCCCGGTCGTACGACTCCCGTCATTTATACGCCTTGGCCTATGAAGAACGGGTCCGCACACTGCTGACCGCCAAACAGCAGGAAGAAGCGAAAAAGGCCTCCGCACCGCCGTCGACCGATCCGAAAGCCAAAGAAGAACCGACAGCGGAACAGAAGATCGCCCCCGCTCTGCACCATCTCTCCAATCTTGCCATCATCGAAGCGCAGCACAGCGCCGCCGTCGCGGCACAACAGGAAAAAGCGGTCGAACTCCATAAAAAGGAAGAAGAACAACGGACGAAAAATGACGAGCTGCGGCGTCAGGCGATCGAAACGAAGATCGCGGCATTTTTGACCCGCGCCAACGGATATTTTCTGCGGAAAGAATACAACCGGGCACTCGATGAAATCGCCCGCGCCTACCTCCTCGATCCCGTCAACGACCGCATCCACGCGCTGGAAGATACCATCCGCAAAGCGCAGGAAGATTTCCGCCGCGACGAAGAGGCGGAACGGCTGAAAAAATCCGAGGAGGACCGGCAAAAACGGCAGGAACTTCTCCGTTCGCAGTCGCAGCAGTACCAAAAGGAAAAAGAAGAGAAGGTCAAACGCGACGAGCAAGAGCGGAAAAAAGCGCAGGAAGAAAAGGTACGGCAATACCTGCAGCATGTGAACGAACTCTATCAGGCGAACAAGCTGGATGAGGCGCTGAGCGAACTGGCGTTCGTCGTGGTCATTGATCCGCTGAACGAAGAGGTGCTTCGGCTGGAACAAAAGATTCTGGAAACGCAGGAGAAGCAGCAGCAACAACAGCTCGAACAATATCAGCGGCAATTGGAAGAGCGGCAGCGCAAGCGTGAAGCGATCGTTTCCACCATCAAAAAACACATCGCGAATGCCGAATTGCTCGCAAAGCAGCAGAAATTCACCGATGCGCTGAGAACCATCACCCGCGCCACCGTGCTCGATCCGGTGAACGACGAATTGCAGGAATGCGAACGCCGGGTGCTGGCACTGCAGGAAGAATATTTCCGGCAGGAGGAAGAGAGCCGGAAGGCGTTGGAGGAACAGATCCGGCGGCAGCAGGAAGAAGAACTTCTCCGGCTGGAAAAAACCGACCGGTCCCGCGCCATGCAGGGGGAAACGGAAGAGTCCCGCGCCCGCGCCGTGGCGGACAAGGAGAAGATCGAACAATATCTCAATCGGGCGAAAAAATTTCTCGCCGACCAGCAATTCGAAGTGGCGTTGGGAGAAGTGGCACTCGCGTTCATCATTAATCCGTTCGACGAAGGGGTGAAGGAGGTCGAACAACAGATCCTCCGCGACCGCGAAGCGTACCAGCATCGGCAAAATTCCGCCGTGCAGTCGGCGGCACAAGAAGCGGAGCGGTCGAAAAACGACGCCGATGCGAAGATCCAAATGCATCTGCTCGAAGCGGAACGGCTCCGCTCGATGGGTCAGTACAGCAAAGCATTCAACGAAGTTTCCAAAGCATTCATTCTCGATCCGCTGAATGAAGAGATTCAGCGGTACGAACAGAACCTGCAGGTGGAATTTGACGAATTCCTCGCCGAACAGCACCGGAAACGGGAGTTGGACGAAAAATCAAAGATCGTCCGCCGTCATCTGCAGCACGCAACGGAATTCCTCGAACGCGATTTGTTCGAGGAAGCACTCTCCGAAGTGACCGGCGGACTGGCTGAGGACGAACACAACGCGGAACTTCTGGCCTTGCAGCAAAAAATCACCGCCGCCGCCAAAGCATGGAAAGACCGGCAGAAGGAAGAGGCGCGCAATCTGGAAATCCAGAAGCTGCTCGTAGTGGCGCGGGAATTTCTGACGGTGGAAAAATTCGAAGAAGCGAAGATCGCCGTCCGCAAAGCGCTCGAGTTCGATCCGGACCGTGCGGAATCGCTCGCGCTGCTCGAGGATATCGAGTCGGTGCTCGTACAGTCCCGCGACCTGAAAGAAGCGGAACAACGGATAGACCGTGTAGCGTATCATCAGGAACAGGCGCAAACCTACCTGATGTCGAACGTGTTGGACAAAGCGCTGGTGGAGATTCTTTCCGGCCTGGTGATCGATCCTTCCAACGAAGAACTGCTGAAGATGGAACAGCGCGTGCTGACGCTGCATGAAATGAAACTGGCGGCGCTGCAGACCAACACGGTCGCCTCCGCCGCACCGCAACAGCGCATCTCCAAAGAGGAACAGCAGCGGCTGATCCGCATTCACATCCGTGTTGCGACGGAGTTCCGTTCGCAAAAAGAATTCGCCAAAGCTCTCGATGAGATCGCTCACGGATTGACGGTGGATATGCAGAACGAAGAATTGCTGAAGTTAGATGCCGAAATCCGCGCCGAACAGGCCGATCACGATCTCAAATCCGCACAAGGATTAAAACTGATCTACTCCAGCGGACAAGCGGCCGGGTGATGAGCATCGATTCCCTCACAACCCTTCTTCGCGAGGCGCAGCACGAAGTGCACCGCCATCAGTACACCAGCGCCCTTAAGATCATCCGCGATGCCAAGATCATCGATTTCCACAATGTGTATCTGGCCGCCCTCGAACAGTTCGTCACCAAATTGCCGTACCCCTCCTCCGCGGAGTTCACGCAGCAGCGTTCCATGGAGAACGAACATGTCCTGTCCCTCATCATCGACCGTGCCATCAACGACCGCGAACGGCGGACGCTGAAACGGAGCGATGCATTTTCGCTGCCGGATGAGCAGACGCTGTTGATGGAGAAGATCAAAAATCAGTATTTCCGCCGGGCGGATGAGTTTATCGATGCGAAGGAATATGCCCGGGCATTGGAGGAAATTCAGCGGATCTCATTTTTCGATCCGCTGAACATTGTCGCGAAGGAATACCAGCAAAAAATCGGTCAGCTGGCGGAGTTAAACAAAAAATAGGCCGATCAGCGGGAGATGGAGACCAGCCGCGACAGCGTGCGGATGGTTTTGGGATCGAACGTGAAGGATTTGACGTCGATTTTTTCGTTCTTCTGGTCGCGATAGTAGAGCAGTCCCCGCACCGTACGCGCCGTCGTCATCTCGTCCACAATCTTCCTGTTTCCCACCACCAAAAACTTCAACACATGCCGTGCATCGTTTTCGTTCCGGAAACCGGTCTTTTGTACCTTTAATTCCGCGGTCGGTTTTCCGTCGATGATAAATTGCACGTGCGTGTTGGCGGGAAGCTGCGGCTTCAGCGCGGGATTAAATTTGCCGATTTCTTCGAATCGGAAAACGAACAACGGATCTCGTCCTTGGCGGATCTCAAAATCCGGATTGAAGACCAATTCATAACCGAGCAATCCCTGCGTTTTAAGAGTATGCTGAACGGTCAGCGGCGTGGAAAAAGTGAGCCAGCGGCCCGGACCGTGCTCCTGGATCGCATGAATGTCTTCATCCTGAGCGGAGGCCGTGCCGAAGAGAAGGAAGAGGAACAGAAAGGTGTATTTCATTGACATTTCTCCGAATTCGTACGGGATGCGTAAATTTGCTTGATAAAAATAGTGATTTTAGGGTAGATTGTAAAGCAGCCGGCGCTTTTTTGTTCCGGCGGCATGATCGGTGCGTCCGTAACCAATTACCCGCGGGAGCGTAAACGAGAGACAATTTTTTTATCCCATGAGATCATTTTTCTCCGGCATTCGAACTCAGCGATTTTTGGCAGTCACACTCTTCCTCGTGCTGTTTTTTCAAGCCATCTTCACCTTTTACCGGTTCATCAGCACGCCGACGGATGAGAACTGGTTCCGCAACGCCCCCTCGCGCTTTATGGTGGTGAAAAGTATCCACGCGGAGACCCTTTCCAAGAAAAAATTCACCGGCAGTCAGCCGCAATTCGCCGCGACGTCGTTCGATTCCATCATGGTCGGCGACCTGATCCTTGCGGTGAACAACGGTTCGTTGAAAACGATGAAGGATGTGTATGAAGCGTTGGAGGACGGTCCGCAGGACGACATCCGGTTCGAAATTCTTCGTCCGTCGCTCAATTATATTCTCACGTTCCGCACCCAGCGGTCATCGTTGCCTCCCGAGTTCCTTGTGCTGCTTCCGAATTACGTCTACGTCACCGATGTGATCCCCCGCGGCGCCTCTGAACGCGCGGGAATGAAAACCGGCGATCTGATCCTCCGCATTAACGAGCAGGAATTCACGAATGCGAACGAGGCGGACCAGATCTTGCGCCTGGGACAGATCGGCAAATCGCTGAAGTACGAAATTCTCCGGAACAATCAGTTTGTGCAGTTGAACGTGACGCTGGCGCAGTTCGGCATTCCGATCGCTCTGCTCCTGTTCACCCTCTCCGGTGTATTGTGGATGATTGCCGGAACTTTTATCGTCGTTTCCCGCCCCCAATTCACCGGCGCGCGGCTGTTGGGGTACGGATTCCTTTTTATGGGATTTTTCCTTGCCATCCTGGTCGTACGGCGCGACTTTTTTAATACGCCGGAAGTGGTCATCCGAAACATGATGTTGTTGTTTTCCTACATTTTTGGGACCGCCTTCTTCTTCCATTCACACCATTATTTTCCGCTGGAACGACCGGAACTCATCGGGAAAAAGTGGATCGCACGGGGATATTATATTGCCTCTTGTCTCTCCGTCGCCGGTTCCCTGTTGTTCAATACCCCCATTGCCCTCGGGTTCATAATGGTGTACGGATTGGCCATCGTTGTACTGTATCGCCGCCGAGCGTCGCTGGAATATCTCCGATTAAATACGGTCATCCGATGGACGGCCGGAATTGTCGGCGTACTGACGGCGGCCGCGATGTTGATATTCGCGGATTCGGTGCAGGGAACGTTTGTAGGTATCGCCGGAGTGTTGTTGATCTTTATTCCAATGTCGTATCTCTATACGATCGGACGATACCGGCTTCTCGACATCAATTTCCGTGTTCGCCGTAATACCCAGTACAGCATCGTCACCGCGGTGTGGGGGATCGGGGTTTTTTATCTTCTGGTGTGGGGATTTTTCCAGCTGCCGTTGATCGACCTTCCGCAAGCAAATATTGTCTTTACCGGCACGGCGATCGAGATCAACGACGATCCTGAACTGGCGGCGCAACGTGTCTCATCCGAACGGGTGATGCTGATGGCGCTCGCGATCGGGCTCACGTTTGTGATGATGAAACTGCGCCGGTCCGGCCAAAAATTGATCGACAAAAAATATTACCGCCAGCAGTACGATTACCGGCGCGCATCATATGAACTGGGCGAGGTGCTCGGCGCGACACTGACGATGGAAGATTTGGCGCGCGGTTTGGTGCAGAAATTGAGCGAGTTGATGAAACTGAAACGGGTCGGGGTGTTGTTCTTCCGGGACGAACAATGCTGTTCCTGTCTTTCCGCGCACGGATTTGACGGCAACGCGTGGGAACAATTCTGCGTTCAGCACGAACAGGAGCTGATTCACGCGGTGCGGACATTCCAAAACGAGTTCCGGGTCGATTACCTTCCGGCGGGGTTGAAAGAGGAATTTCATCGGGAAGGATTTTACTACGGCATTCCGATCCGTTCCAAGGACCGGCTGATCGGCGTGCTGCTGGTCGGCGAAAAACAGTCCGAGACGATGTTCCAACAGGAAGATCTCGGATTCCTCGCCTCAACCGCAAAGCAGGCATCGGTGGCGATCGAAAACGCATTTTTATACGAAGAGCTGGCGGAAAAGGAGCGGATGAAACACGAACTGCAGATCGCCCGGCGCATCCAACTTGATTCGCTGCCGCAAACGACGCCGAATGTGCGAGGACTGGATATTTCCGGAACGTCAGTCCCGGCGATGGAAGTGGGGGGAGATTTCTTCGATTACCTTTCCAACGGCAACGGAAAACTGACCGTGGTGATCGGCGACGTGAGCGGGAAAGGAACCTCCGCCGCACTCTACATGTCGAAAGTGCAAGGGATCCTCCGTTCGCTGCATGGATTCGATCTGCCGCCGAAGGATCTGCTCACGCGGGCGAACAAACTTCTCTGTCAGGATCTGGAAAAACGATCGTTCGTCACCGTGCTGGGGGCGGAATTCCATACCGAGACAAAGACCATTACCGTCTCGCGCGCCGGCCATCTTCCGTTGTGGCATTATCATGCCGCGACTGCCTCCGTGAACCGCGTGCTTCCCCGTGGATTGGGACTGGGACTCAATGAAACGTCCATATTCACCGCGGAAATGGAACAGAAAGAATTGTCGTATGCCGCGGGAGATATCTTTCTCTTTGCGACGGATGGGGTTACTGAAGCGCACAATGCCGGGGGGGATTTCGGCGAAGAGCGGCTGACTGCCATCCTCCGCAACGGCAGCAACACGACCGCCAAAGAGATCCAAACTGCACTCCTCTCCGAATTGTCGCAATTTGTGGGGACAAATGACCAGCACGACGATCAAACCGTCGTCGTCGTGAAAGCCCTCTGATCACAACACCTCAAGTCGCCGTTGTTCCGGAGATCAATTCAGTAGAATCGTGACGATCGGACTGCGAAAGAATGGATTTAATGGATTAGTTGGAGGGGGGAAGTACTAATCTGTCCGCGTAGAAGCTTTTTCGAAACGTAGAAAACTACACCATCACCGCCATTTTCCCAACATCACAATTCCAAATTTCTACAATTCCACATTTCCGCAATGTATCATTTTTTGTAGCGCGTACGGGAATCGAACCCGTATTTGAGCCTTGAGAGGGCTCCGTCCTAACCGTTAGACGAACGCGCCAAAAGAACACCTATTAAATCGTATTGTCGGTGACCAATTATGAAACAGCCGCAAGCATTGTAATAATCAAACGACCTCAGCCGATCTCACAAACCTGTTGTTGATCTCCCGCCGGGACGTCCTGATGGAGATTTTTGAACACCAGCAATTGCGAGTGTGCGGACCGATGTGATGCAATGTTCATCGTTCGGTGAATGCCGTTAGATTATCATCCAAAAGATGTGTGCACAAAGCACTGAATACAATAAAGATAAAGAAATTTGGAAAAAGAGGAAAGGAATAACCTCACACAACCATTTGTGGGTAAGCAGAATCCGCAACAGGAGAAATCATACAAGGTTGACGATGGCTGCATCTCCTTATTGTCGGAGAGCAGCGCATAATCATCAATAGAACCGGTACGTTTTACATACCGGAAAAGAAGGCGAGGGAAAACACCGAATCTCCATGAGGAACGGAACGCATTAATCGTTTTGCAGCGGGGTTGTGGGATGGCTTTCTTTTAATATAAAAAGGGCATCAAATGTTTCGCCGGCAATAATGAACATCGTATCATCATTAAACAGTGTATTGACGGTCACCGTGCCTGCGGTGTTGATCAGCAGATGCTTTTGATACAACCATTTTTCAATTGTTGGGGGGACATTCGTGACGGCAAGATGAAGAAAAGCATTTGGTTTACCTGCCTTGACAAAGTAATGACTTATGTTTCGGGAGGTCGGTTCTTCGGCCGGTATCTCTTCCCATTCAGGAGAATGACGGATGTCAGGATCGTTGGCCCGAAAGCTCCCTTCATAAAAATCCAGGCCAACGGAAGAATATGTCGACCCCAGTTTCTTTTTAAGAATACCGCCCATCGACGAAGATTTTTTTGCTATGTGACCATTGTGTGCGAAAAGGAGAATCGTTTCCCCCGCAGGTATGGTATCAACTATTCCCAAGACATTTTCTGCCATACAACTGTCTCTCTTCTCCGAGGCACTTTTCATCACGGGAGATCCGTACACAATGGCATATTGATAGATTGCTTTGTGCAATTGCTCCATCACGATATCTTCCGTGCGAGCCGTCATCGCCGGAGACCTCTTTGCATGTAATTGCCGAATGATCTCTTGATATTGTTCGGCCAGTTCCGGTAACGGCGATGCGGATGAAAGAATTGCCGCCGTATTGATTTTTTGGATACAGTCCTTAAGCCGGCGCGTCAGCAACGAATCAATGCGAGAATAATATTGTTCCATCACCGGCAAGGACAGGTTGTTCATCTGAAAATCAATCCCCGCAATTGACACCCTCCTCTGCGGATTTTTTTTGTTATACGTTCGTATCCAACTCAATATATTTTTAAACTCTTCGGTTTGTAGATTGGTAAACCCCGCCAATCGGACCAAACTATCAATCGGAACCTCGGAATTGTCAATACTCCTGTCAATCAATACACAACGGCTGTAACCGGCTTCGAGAGCCACGGTTCTGCACCGGAGTTTCTCCACCGCTGTTTTGAGTATGTCCAATTTTAGCGCATCAAACTCCCGTGTGCCGTGAGTTGATTCGCCGATTCCAATTACTTTTTTCGCCGAAAAATGGGGTAAAATTTTTTCAACAGAAATGCTGTCGAAGTATGGCGTTGTTCCATTAATTTTTATTGCGTTTTTTTCGATCCATGACGCGAACTGCTCCCCTTCCTGTTGTTGTGTGAAGAAAAACAACATCACCGAGATCCCCACAATGCCAATGCTAGCGACAATCCAAAGCGTCACGTTTTTTTTCATCGTTCCTTTCTAATGCTGCCGAAAAATGGGAAAAATATTGAGCGGTGGCACAACGCCTTCTGCGTCGAACTGCTTAAACGTTGATCTTTTAATGATTCCGGGGAGCTGAGTGTTACGGCGTTCATCGTTATCTCCACGCACTCTTACATTTTACCGGCGTCTCTACCATGAAGAAAAATGTGTTGGGATGACCCCGCGGTCATGCGAACAGAATACGCCACACGCCGGACTCTCTATCATCAATTTCCTTATCCAAGGGAAATATCGATATCGTGAAAACTCCAAACAGGAAAACATTACTTATTTCAACAAAACATGTTTTCTATTCCGAACATGGTTATTCACTTTTAACGAGTAGATATATACTCCGGACGGTGCCAAAGATCCATCAAATCCGACGGAATATGTTCCTTCAGGCTGTATTTCATCGACAAGGGGCGCAATTTCTTTGCCGAGTATATCATAAACATGTAATTGCACATGTCCGTTGCGGGGAAGTTGAAACGTTATTGTTGTGCCTGAATTGAAGGGATTCGGAAAATTTTGATGTAACACAACGGCGGGTTGAGGCAAATATGTGGTTGTTCGCTTTGACGAAAATGGGAGCTTCGGCATTATCACCAAATCGCGTAGGAATCCAGTGCGATCCATTGTCCGATGATCGATAAATATCTGTCCGCGTCCGTGTGTTGAGATATTCATAAGCACCAAATTCTTTACTGACCGCGTGAATGCCCATTTCCTGCACGATGGCTCCGTGCAAGTAGAAGAGGTACTTTGTTGAATCGGTGATCGTGACGGAATGGACGGACGAATGGATTTGACTGTTGGCAGCAGCGGCGGCACGAAAAGCGAAGAGGATGAGTTTCATGGGTCGGACGGTCTTAGTGATCAGCCTCGGTGTTATTATTGTTTTCCGCCATATACCAGCTGGCCAACGTGATAATAACGAATAAACCCGCAAAGATGACTGTTGTCATTGCAGTTCCTGACCGACAAATAAAAGGGTCTTGGTTTGTGGAACGGCAATGTGGATTTCACGCATTCCGTATTCACGATTAAATGGTTCGCGGGCATTCTGTCCTTTTACCTTGTCTTTGATGGATGCCCAGAGACCGTCAACATCATCCACTTCAAGGTAAAATTCCATTTGACCAATGTCATTCCCCGCCCGAAGGAGATGAATCGTTAAGTTATCCTTTTGGTAAATGGCATATTCGATGGTGTTCATGACAGGAGAAAAACCCAGCACATTGTTGAAGAAGTGACCAGTTTCCTCAAGATCATAGGATGGTATCATCGGACTTAAATATAATGCCGTGTACATATACGCATGGCCCCTTTCTATTTCGTTGTCAATAAAAACTCTTTGATTTTTTTATACGTTTCATCGGGATTGTCTTTCCAGACAAACGCTCCGGAGCGGGAGATGTCTTCAATGGTAATCTTGGGATTTGTTTTTGCGACAATATTCCACGATTCAATAAATTGTGGCCAGATCCAGTTTTTTTTCATCGGGTTATCCCAAAATGTTTCCGTAAAAGAAGGTCTCAACACCAGAACCCGACATTGTATTTTATCAGCGTCCGCGGTGATATCAGAGGCGAAGTATTCACAGCTGTATCGAACTGCAACGGGCATTGGTACTGTTGCGACGTGTTTCCACAAAACATTCCCGGTGTCTTCTTGGAGGGAGTAAACATCGTTTGTGAAATTCCCCTTGTCATAAAACTCCTTTTTCATTGCTTTGAACCACTTGGGTGCATAGAAATTATCCACTCCGTTGATCATTTCTTTAAGAGAAGGATTAACAATTTTATTATCGACCATACCTAGCATTTTTGCGGAGCCGCCCAGAATAATGACACCTCCCACGTGGTCGGGATGTTCAATCGCAATTCTTAACGCCAATTGCGCCCCTAAAACAAAATGTCCAACGATAATCGGATGTACTATTTGTTCTTGTTGGATTAACTTCAGAATCCCTTTTGCCGCACTCTTACTCCACGTTTGTTCTCCATAACTGACGGTTGAATCCGGCATGGGTGGTGCGGATGTATTTCCATAGCCGGGAATCGTAATGGCATACAGGACATATTCATTTTTATGTGCTTCGATAAAATCATTAAACACGGAAGCATCGAAACCCATTCCGGGAATAAGTATCAATGTCCGTTTACCGGTACCCCATTTACGATACTGTGGTATATCGTTGAATGCACTTGTGATGTACCCGGAAGTATGTTTCAAATTATTGACAACGGTGTCTTTATCCTTGATTGAGTAGTTGACCTGAGCGTAAACCACCACGGAACAACACACAAATATACTGGTGATGACAATAGCACCTTTTTGTATTCGTCGTTTCATTGTATTGGAATGCCCCCGAAATTAATTTCTATTGTGTGAAGCACAAAAACCTAAAATGACCAAAGAATATTCCGCAAGAATTGATTTTTGAAATGTTATCGGATTCTCATTTTTCCCAACGTTCCACCCCCATGCCTTTTATCGAAGGGCGCCCCGTCAAACCGTCATTGTATGCCGATGATTCGGCCGCTTGAGAATGGACTTCGTATCCGTTTTTATCGAGCGTCACGCAACGATCGAACAATCTGTTCCATTCTGTGCGTTCGCAGTTAGTAATGTAGTGCGATACGTTATTCCCCAATCATCTTCCTTTGTCTAAGGATTATCAATCCTTGCTCCATCAGCAATAGAGTTGTGTTACCGACCACGTGGATCGAAATCATTCTATCTATTGTATGAATGTAACCTACTACTTCAAGTTCTCTGCCGAGAAACCTTTCATTGTGGAATTAAATGTTTTATTGTCAGAGGTGTGCTGTAGTATATGTGGTGCCGGTAAAAAAAGAGGGGGAACTGTATGAATGATCAACAGGATGACGCCAAATCTGATCGGTGTCTGTTTTTTCATGGAGAGAAATTTCTGCAATTCAGATGCTTTGGTCTCTACGCTTTTTATTAACGTTTAGTTGCTGAAATTTTCGAGGTGCGGAATGAAAAAGACTTAAAAAAACATCTGTTTTTCAGCATTTCATTCAACTTTATGCAATAAACGCCGTGCAAGCATTAATTTTTATATGACAATTGTAAACACTTTTCTCCGATTGATCGGAGTGATTGTAATATCAACTATTGAGCAAAGTCCTTCTTTCCAATCATTCTCTTGCTACGTTTGGTCTATCAATCCACTCATTTCAATCTCGTTTCCAAACTTCGTTTGAGAACTGCACACGTAAACATCCTGTTTGTTGCTTTGTATTTCATCGACCATAAACTTTCAACCTTCAACCCTCAACCTTCAACCTTCAACCTTTAACATTTAATCTTGAATACTTATCCTTACACCTTAAACCCGCATCCCTGCCTCCTGCATCCTGCAACCTGCATCCTGCATCTTGATTCAGCTACCACACTGCATAACGACCTTCACCACTCCCTTGCAAAACCTCCCGAAAAAATCTATTTTTCGATATGAATCCCTCTCAAACCGCCGGACTGCACGCGAGCATCCTCAAAACGGTGGCGTACTTTGAAGTGTTTTCCTACCCACTCTCGGAAGAACAAATTTTCGATTTCCTTCCGCAAAATTCTGTAACGAAGGAGGATGTCCGCAGTGCGGTGGCGGAACTCATCGGCGCCGGTCGATTGATCCGCACCGGGGAATTTGTTGTCGGTGACGGGACGGAAGAAGGGAAGGCAGCACGGAGAATGGAAGGGGAGCGGTTCGCCGCAGAAAGAATTCGCATCGCCAAACGGGCCGCGCGGGTGATGAAATGTTTTCCGTTCGTGCGTGCGGTCTTCCTCACCGGATCGCTCTCCAAAAATGTCTCCGCTCCGGACGATGATATTGACTTTATGATCGTCACCGCGCCGGAACGTTTGTGGATCTGCCGGACGATGCTGACCGCCTTCCGGAAAATTTTTCTACTCGGCAGTTCGAAATATTTCTGCACAAATTTTTATGTCACCGAAACGTCATTCCGGCTTCCGTCGAAAAATCTGTACACCGCCGTGGAAACTGCTACCGTTAAACCGCTCTGGAACCGGAGCGCGTTCGCCGATTTTATCGCCGCGAACGTCTGGATACGAACGTTCCTGCCCAATGTGCGCCCGCAGGCGGAGGAGCGATTGCTGATCTCTCCCCGGCGATCTTTTCTTCAGCGTTGGACGGAAATGTTCTTCACAATCCTCCCGGCGGCGGCGATGGATCGATGGCTTATGGAACTTCATCGACAATACTGGCAGCGACAATTCCCGCATCTCAGCGATGAAGAGTTTAGCGCCCGATTTCTGATTGCCCGCGATGTCTCGTCCGGATGGCCGGATAATGTGCAACAATCGGTCCTTTCGCACTATCAAACGAACGTCCGTCGTTTCGGCGTACACGAGGACGTATGACGGACGTACTGCTGACCCACTCCTACTTTCTCCAGTTTGATCCGAAACAATTTCGGGCGATGATGCCGTATCCGCCGCTTGGGACGCTCTATGCGGCGAGCGTGCTGCGCAAAAGCGGTCGATCCGTCCGGCTGTTCGATACCATGCTGGAATCGTCCGAAGAATCGATCCGCGAGCAGATCATCCGGTGGCGTCCGTCGATCGTGGCGATCTATGACGACGATTTTCACTATCTCACGAAGATGTGCCTCACCCGCATGCGCCGCGCCGCGTGCAGCATGACGGCCATCGCTAAAGAATTTTCCCTTCCGGTGATCGTGCACGGGTCGGATGCGGCGGATCATGCGGAGGAATATCTCGCCGCCGGCGCCGATGCAGTGATTCGCGGCGAAGGGGAGGTGACGTTGAACGAAGTGTGTTCGACGTTGCTCGCAAAGGACCGGAATTCATTGTCATCGATCGCCGGAATCGTCTTTCGGCACGACGGTGAAACAGTACGAACGGTACAACGTTCCGTTCAACACGATCTCGATGCGTTACCCTTTCCGGCGTGGGATCTGATCGACGGAGAGCGGTACAGAACGGCATGGAAACGGCGTCACGGATATTTTTCCATCAATATGGTGACCACGCGCGGCTGTCCATACCACTGCAATTGGTGCGCGAAACCGATTTACGGACAGGTGTACAATTCCCGTTCACCGGAACATGTCGTTGAAGAGATGAAGATCCTCCGGCAAACGGTCCGGCCGGACCACATTTGGTTTGCCGATGACATTTTCGGTTTAAAACCGGGTTGGGTGGATCGCTTCGCCGAAGAGGTACGGAAAAACGATGTCCGAATTCCGTTTATGATTCAGTCGCGCGCCGATCTTCTTTTGAAAGGAACAACGGTCCGCTCGCTCGCCGATGCCGGCTGCACGGAGGTGTGGATCGGCGCGGAATCGGGCTCGCAGAAAGTCCTCGATGCGATGGAAAAAGGGATCACCGTTGAACAGATCGCGGAAGCACGCGCGCTCCTCCGCCGGCACGGGATCCGTGCCTCGTTCTTCCTGCAATTCGGTTACCGCGGAGAGATGATGGAGGATATTCAGGCGACCATAACCATGGTAAAACGATTGATGCCGGACGATATTGGTATCTCCGTGTCGTACCCGCTGCCGGGAACGAAGTTCTACGCATCAGTCGTGCACGAGCTCGGCGAAAAAAGGAACTGGACCGATTCCGACGATCTTGCGATGATGTATCGTGCCGAATTTTCCCCCGCATTTTACCGCCGGCTGCACCGGTACGTACACCGGACGTTCCGGATCGCACAGGCGGCCGGGTCTGTCCGGAATTTTTTCTCCCGCACAGCCATCTCCCGCCGGGAGATACGCCGCATCGTTCTTCTGCCGTATTACACGGCGGCACTGGTGTTCGACTTTCTCACGCTGCAACTGATCGCACGGTTCCGATGAAATCTCCGATACCGGAAAATCTTCAGCATGTTGACCGTGCCTTTTCCGCACAAGCGCCGCTGTTCGACGACATTCAACGGCGCGATCCGACGCTGGAGTGGATGCGGTCCGTCGTCCACCGGCAGGCGGAACGATATTTTCGGCCCGGTGAAACGATCATCGACATCAATGCCGGGACAGGGATCGACGCGCTCCACTTCGCTGACCGCGGACTTTCCGTCCATGCGATGGATATTGCCGAAGGGATGGTCGCGCAGATCCGCTCCAAAGTCACGGGGAGCGGGCGGGAAAACATCATCACCGTCGAACGGCGTTCGTTTGAAGAGTTGGATGGACTGGCGCCGCGGCGATTTCACCATCTCTTTTCGAATTTCGGCGGATTAAACTGCATTCCCGATCTCACCACGGTGGCGCGCAACGCGCCGAAGATCCTCCATCCCGGCGGGACCGTTACCGTGGTGATCATGCCGCCGGTCTGTCCGTGGGAAATCGCTGCGCTGGTGAACGGAAAACCGCGGATCGCCCTGCGGCGATTACAGCGGAACGGAGTGCGTGCGCATATCGAAGGGGAATATTTTACCACGTACTATCACACCGTCGGGGCCGTTCGCCGCGCGTTCGGTCCGGAATTTGTCACGGAAGAGCTCCGCAGCGCCGCCTTCTTTACGCCGCCCCCTTCGTTGGCGCGTTTTCCGAAACGGTTTCCCCGCGTGATCCGTTTTCTGCAGCGGTGCGATGAACGGTTCTCCCAACTCCCGCCGTTCAACCGTTGCGGCGATCAGTTTATTCTCACTCTCCGATATCGTCCCGCAAATATCCGCTGGTGAAGCGGATTTTTTTTCGTATATTCTGCGGAGACCATGACACTTTCTGCCAGAAAAAAAATTTTCCTCGTCGGCGACCGGATGCTCATCGAGCCGGATAAAGGACAGGAAAAAACTCCGCACGGATTGTATCTCCCTCCGGGGGTGAAAGAGAAGGATAAAGTGCAGGCGGGATACATCATCAAAATCGGACCAGGATATCCGGTTGTCAATCCGAACTTCATCGATCAGGAATCGTGGTCCACCCCCAAAGAACCGGTCAAATACATTCCGCTGCAGGCGGAAGAGGGGGATTACGCACTATTTTTGCGTGATGCCGCGATCGAGATCGAGTTCGAGGGAAAACAATATTTGATCGTGCAACAATCCCATCTGCTGATGCTGATCCGTCCCGACACTTTTTCACAACTCGGAATCGGTGACCGATGAGCGACGATCTGTTTCTCTTCAGCGAACAGAATCTCCACGCACAATTGGAGAGCGCGCCGTACCAGCAAGGATTTTACATCGTCAAATTCTACACACAGGACGGACTGCTCGCCCGGACAAAAACGGAGACGATCTCCGAATTTTATCTTTATCCCTCGGGCGGAACCCTGCGTGACCGCGACTTCAATCTTGTTTTTTACGACTCCCAATTCGACACGTACCGCGGTTTTTTGCCGCCGCACTTAAAAAGATGACCAACGGGGTTGTTACGTTGGATGCTCGATGCTTGATTTTAGATTTTCGATGTTGACGACTCTGTGATTATCGACAACATTCGTGAGAAGAAATTTTGAGCTACAAAAAATTGGAAATATGGCAAGAGGCGAGAGAGCTTGCAATTGAAATTCATACGATGACCCTTCAATGTTTGCCTGGTTTCGAGATGTATGAAACAGGGAGTCAGATTCGGCGTTCGTCAAAAAGTACTCGGTCAAATATTGTTGAAGGATACGGCAGAAGAAGATATAAGCAAGATTTTATCAGATTTTTACATTTTGCTATGAGTTCAAACGACGAGACGATCGACCATTTAGAATCTTTATTTGAAACACATTCGCTATCGGACAAAGAACTCTATGACCATTTGCATGAACGGTCAGACAAGTTAGGGAAAAAGATCAATGCATTTATTCAATCTGTAGAGTTACAACATAAAAGCAGCAAATAAGTAAAAATTAGCCGAACCAATCATACATCAAGTTACAAATATTCAGTATCCAGCATCCAGAATCCAGCATCCAGCATCGAAATACCAGAACATACGAATGAATTCATGACAGACCCATCCCTCAACTCCAGCGACATTCTCGAAAGTATCTCCGGCGGATTTTTTGCGCTTGATACGAATTATCACATCACCTATTGGAACAAGGCGGCGGAAGAAGGGACGGCCTGGAAACGGGAAGAAGTGCTCGGAAAGAACATCTTCGAGATCTTCCCGAATCTCGAAAATCACGAGGTCGGCCAAAAATACAAATTGGCACTTCGCACAAAATCCTTTCAGACGGCAGTAAACCGGATCTCCGGCGTCGGTTTTGAAAAGTGGTACGATTTCCGCATTTATCCCAACGAACACGGACTGTCGGTCTTTTTGACCGATATTACCGAACGGAAGATCGAAGAACGGCAGCGGGAAATTCTGCTCGATATCTCGCATGCGATCAACACGGCCGGACAGTTGGAGGATCTCTGCACGGAAGTGGTCGGCGTGATTGCGCGAAAGCTCGACCTGCCGCGACAGAATGTGCTCCTCTATTTCCATCGTCCGGCGGACGAACAGCTCATTCTTCTCGCGCCGGAATTGCCCCTTTCCGA
>CAZRWF010000008.1:0-14435 GCA_964603685.1 uncultured Chitinophagaceae bacterium | reverse complement strand
AATTCGCGGGAGATGGTGGAGAAGGAACTTTCATTCCTGTCGCTGCTGGTGAGCGAGATTACCGTCGGCATCAGCCGGCGCGGATTGATCGACGAGTTGCGGGTGAAAAACGTCGATCTCGAAATCCAGCGCGCGCAAACGCTGGAAGCGCACGACAAGTTGAAGCGGTTCCTCGCCTTTTTCAGCCACGAACTCCGATCGCCGCTCAATTCGATCATCGGGTTCTCCGAATTGATCTCCGAAGAAGGGGCTGCTTTGACGCCGGCGTCGTTGGAGCAATACAATGCTGCGATCAAATCCAGCGGCACGCATCTGCTCCATCTCATCAATGATATACTCGATCTTTCCAAAATCGAAGCGGGGAAAATGGACCTCCGGTTCGCGCCGGTCGGCATCCGGAATCTGGTGGACGGGATCAAACATGTGGTGCAGACGCAAGCCGATGCGAAGAAGATCACCATCGAACTTGCGGTGGATGAAGAGCTGGATGACATCATTGCGGACGGCGTCCGTTTAAAACAGATCCTGCTGAACCTCGTCACGAACGCCCTCAAATTCAGCCACACCGGCGGCCGGGTGATTCTTTCCGCTACCCGCAAACAGAACGACATTGAATTTTCGGTGCAGGATTTCGGGGTCGGCATCCGGAAAGAAGAAATCGCCACGCTGTTTCAGCCGTTCCACCAAACCGACAACGGTGCGAAGAAGATCGAAGGGACGGGACTCGGCTTAGCAATCACGAAAAAGTTGACCGAGCTGCACGGCGGTTCGCTTTTTGTGGTGAGCGACGAAGGGGTCGGCAGCACGTTCATCACGAGGATTCCGATGATGGTGCAGGTGGAGAACGAAACGGAGAAGGTGTTCCGGAAGATTTCCGAAACAACCGGCGGCGGCCGGCAAAAGCGGGTGCTCATCGTGGAGGACAAACCGCATGCGCGCACTCTGCTCCACACTTATCTCACCGAATCCGGTTATACCGTGGAGATTGCGGTGAACGGCGTGGAAGCGCTCGAAAAAGCGAAGCTGTGGAAACCGGACGTGATCACGCTCGACATCCTGATCCCGGTGAAAGACGGCTGGCAGGTGCTGCGCGAATTGAAAGATCATCCACTCTGCAAAGAGATTCCGGTGATCATCATCTCCATGGTGGATGAACGGAACGTCGGTTTCGGACTCGGTGCAGTGGAATATTTCGTGAAGCCGGTGCAGAAGGACGATCTTATCGCCGCCGTCAAGAAGGTGGAAGGGAGGGGGTCGCGGAGTTCTGCGAAGATCCTCGTGATCGACGACGATAAGTCCGTGACCGATCTCGTGGAAATCATTTTGGAAGCGGAAGGGTGTACGGTGATCAAAGCGCACAACGGCAAAGAGGGACTGGCGCTCGCCGAAAAAGAAAAACCGGATCTCATCATTCTCGATCTGGTGATGCCCGAGATGTCCGGATTTAACGTGGCGTATCAATTGAAGCACAACACCGCCACGTACACCATCCCGGTGATGATCATGACCTCCATGGAGATCGACGAGGAAACCCGCGAACAATTGGAAGGATTTGTCGTTTCCCTGATGAAAAAATCGGGCTTCACGAAGCGAGACCTGCTGAACGAGATCGCGGCGATCGAAGGGAAAAAGTCGCCGTAGGCAAACACGGTATCGGATGTCAACAAAAAACGCCCGCATCTGCGGGCGTTTTGTTTTTCTTTCTGTGTGCTAGCGGTGACAATCACTCACAGAGAATAATCAGTTCGATCTCCGCCGGATGGGCACCGCGAATATTCTGATCCATCGCGCGCAGCGTGAAGATGTTCCGGCCCCGTTGTAACGTCCCTTCCGCCACCGTACCGACGCCGACGACGGTATTTCCTTTCCGCCATTCGAACGAAACGTTGACGTTCTCCGGCCGGTTTACCGGTGGCGCAGTGAGAATGATGGTCGGATTGGAAGGATTCCACACGATCGATTTCGGGGCCGGCCGTTCGGTGAACCGGAGCGAATCCCACACGGTCACTGCAAATTCTTCGCGCGCCAGCACGGTCCCTTTCGGCGTCCAGACCGCCGTTGTTTTCTGCGGACCGGGCGACGCCGGTTTCCACGTAGAGGAGACAACCCCGTTGTTCAGGAAATTGATCGTACCGTTATTATAAATTGCGTTCGCATTAATCTCCGTTCCGGCGATCCAATGCTGCGGATGATCCACCGACAGGACGGGCGCCGCGATCGCGAAAATTTCTTTCTGCACGGAATCTTTGGAATTCCGGACACCCCGTCCGTCATCCGCCACGAGCGTAAAAATCGAACGCCCGGCGGGGAGTGTCACGTTTTCCGGTGCGACGGCGCGCCCGTTCATTTTCCAGGAAAATGTCAGCGGATCGCCGTCCGCATCGTTCACCGGACCGGGCTTCAGCTGCACCGTTTCGTTTTCATATAGCGGTTCCGACAGTGTGAAGGTGGGATTCGGTTTGGAATTGATTCGGACCGTTCCGCGTTTCGAGACCGACCGAGTTGAGGTCATCGAGTTGTCGGTGATGGTCAATTCCACGATGTGCGATCCTGCGGAAAGATTGGCCGCCGTCACCACCGGCGTGGAACCGGCTTTTTTCCCGTTGATGCGCCAATCATAATGAGCGATGATCCCGTCCGGATCGGACGAGGCCGACGCATCCAGAATCAGCTGGTCGCCGAGCGGTGCGTCCGGCGGCACATTCCACACGATAACCGGCGGAGCGTTGACGATGATCTTTTTGGTGACGGTCGCCGTGAAACAATTGGAGGTCGATTGAATATCGATCGTCAGCGACACGTCGTACGTGCCCGACTGCCGGAACGCGTACTGCACCGGAGCGATCGTTGTCGCGGTAATCGCCGTGTCATTCCCGATCTTCCAGCGGACGGCGGAAACCGTTCCGTTCGGTTTTGACAAGGACGGATCGAACGTGACACGTTCACCGATGCTGATCCGTTCCGGCATGGTAAACTGCGCCGTCAGTCCTTCGATCACGCGAATGGTGGAGGTAACTTGGCTGACGTTGCTGCATCGGCCGGACCCGCTGCCGACGACGGTCAATGTTGCGTAATAGATTCCCGGTTTTGTATAAGCATGCGATACGGCGGCACCGAAAGAAGAGATTCCGTCGCCGAAATCCCACGAATAAGAACCGATCGGTCCGTTCGGATCGAGACTCCGCGTGCCGTCAAAATCGAGCGGAACATTCACGCAAATGGTGGTGTCGGCGAATGTTTGATACGCCACCGGCGAACCTTCCACGATAATCGGGATCGTCGCTGTCGTCGGTTGTTCGGCGAATCCGTCGTCGAGCAGCAACCGCACGGTGTAATATCCCGGCGTTTTGTACGTGTGCGCCGGATTTGTTTCGGTGGAGGTCTGCCCGTCGCCGAAATCCCACTTTGTCGAAACCGCATCACCATCCGGATCGAAGGAGAGCGAGCCGTTAAAGAGGATCGTCTGGCCGGTACAGGAATAGATGAGCGAATCCACGACGGCGACGGGTGGACGGTTGACGAGGATCTTGATCGTTTCGCGGGTGATGCTGTTCTTTCGTCCTTGTCCGTCGTTCGCCGTGAGCGTAATAAAATGCACTCCGCCGGCCGGAGCATCCCACGTGAATGCCGCTTTGTTCACTTTCGTCCGGTCCGGCATCAACCATTCGAAGTCGACCGCATGTTTGTCGATATCGTAACTCTGACTGGCATCGAGAAGCACACGGCGGGAATTTGTTTTGATCAGCGTTTTGGTGACGATGATCGGCGGTGCGTTGATGAGAACGTTTTTCTGCAGCGACTGTGCCGAATTCGCAAATCCCGAACCGTCGTCCACGATCGCCGTGGCGGTGATGATGCCGGAACGGGCGAACGTTTTTGTCACCGTCATCCCTTCCGCCGTGCTGCCGTCCGAAAAATTCCATCGCACGGACGTGAGGTTTTTCGTTTCCCGATCGCTCGAAGCGCGCGCATCGAAGGTGACCGGAACATTCGGTTCGGCAACGTCGGGAACGTTTTTCCACCGGACCACGGGTGGATAGTTGATGTGAATCGGCACGGTTTTCATTGCCACGGCATCGTCAAATCCCGAATTGTCCTTCACTTTTAAGGCGACGGCATAATCGCCCGGTTCGTCGAAGGTGAGGGAAGGACGGACGCCGCGCGCCGCCTCTTTTCCGTTCACATACCAGAAATATTCTTCCACCGCGCCGTCCGGATCGCTGCTGCGGGAGCCGTCCACCGTCAACGGCCGCGTCGGTTCCCACTGGGCGGGAAGGGAGAACTGAGCGGTCGGATATTTATTGATCACCAGTTCGTGTGTGGCACGCTGAACACTGTTCGATTGTTTTTGCCGGTCATCCACGGTGAGCGTTATTAAATACCGTCCGCTGTTCTGGTATTCGTGGATCACGTTCCTGCCGATGGCCGACGTTCCGTCGCCGAAATCCCAGGTGTGTACCAGCTCTTTTTGATCGGCATCGGCGGTCTTTTCGGCGGAAAATCTCTGCCGGGCCGACGTGGAGCGGCGTTCGGCCGTGATCGCCGGAACCGGCGGCGCATTGATGTGTATAGACCGGGAAATGGAACGAACGGAATTTTCCACCCCTTCGCCGTCATCGGCGGTCAGCGTGATGGAATAGTCACCCGGTGTCGAGAAAGTGAGTGCGGCAATCGATCCCGCGGCGGATTGACCATCCGAAGCGGTCCAGGAGAACGAGACGTCGGCGTTGTCTTCGTCGAACACCGTTCCCCGCAGCCGCAGCGTGTCGCCGGGTGCCGCCTGCTTCGGCAGTTCGAACGACGGAATCGGTTCGGCGTTCACACGGTATTTGATCGTCTGCGTAAAGGTGGAGTTCGACGTGTTGGTTTTGTCGTTGGCGGTGAGCGTCAAAGAATACGATCCCGCCTTTTCGTGTTTGATCGAAACGGAATTCCCTTTCGCCGGACCAATGATGCCCGGTCCGCTCCAGACAAATTCCAGCTCGTCGTTGTCGTTATCAGCGTCGTTTTCCACAACAAACGGAACAGCGGTCGACCGGCCGAAGATAGTCCGGAAATTGACATCCACGTACGGTTGTGCATTGATCCGGATCCGTTTCACCGCCGTCGCTTCGGTGCAGGGGGAATTCGGCGCATTATCGTTCACCACCAGTTTTACATCGTACGATGCCGGGAGCAGGCTGGAGATGGTGAGGGACTTTTCATCGCTCCGGAATTCGCCGTTGACGAACCATTGAAAAGACAACGCGGCATTTTCCGGATCGTTCGATCCGGCGGCGGAAAGCGTCACGATCTCTCCCGGCGCGGCAATCTCCCGGTCCGCCGTAATCACCGCTGCCGGCGGCGCGTTGACGGCGACGGTAACGGTGTGGCGCCAATATTTCGGGAAATACATTCCGCGGGTCGGAATAAACAGAGAGACGGAATGTTTTCCCGGTTTTCCGAAATCAAATTCCGCGGAATCTTTTTCCAGCACCGTTGTGCCGACGCTCCACTTCGGCGGGACGCCGAATTGATTTTTTTTAACCGCTTCGCTCAACGCCAGCACAACGCTGTTGCAGTGACTGCTCGCCAGCTGTACCGCTTCGATCGCCGGTTTTTGCGGCTGCCGGACAATCGTCGGTTTTAATTCCCACAACACCGGCCGTGTTGTTCCTTTGATCACCAGATTGTTCACCTTCAACGGGGAACCGGAAATGACCAATCCCCAGCCGTTCGTCATCCCGTTGGACAGCGACGGGGTATAAAAATTCGCCGCGACCGGCAGTTTGGAATAATTTCCGTATTCGTCCCGCACGCCCACCTGCACCTGCTCCTCGCCGAAGGAGGCGAACGGTGTGACCATTGATCCCGCCGGCCGGTACGGACGGAGCTGCATTTCGGCCGTGGCCGGGACGCGGTAGAGGCAGACCGACAGATCGATCGCCAGCACGGACCAGTCATTCCGCTGCGTTGTGACCGAAGAGGAATCCGCGACCGTCAATTGAAAACTGTTCACGTCATTTCCTTCGCCGCCGCGCACCCGGAGGATCCAGCCGTTTTTCGGGGAGGGATCGAGTGTTGCGAATTTTTTCCACCGGTTATAATATTGCTGCTCGTCCAGCGCCGTCAACCGCACCTGCGGTTTGGCCGTTGCCGCGGTGACAGTCAACGTTCCGTTGGCATAAGAATAGAGCGCATCGAACGGGATCAGTTCGAAGGTCGTGTTGGTTTCCGCGGTACCGAGAACGATGTCGGCAACTCCGCCCAATCCGGCATCGAACAAATGCAGCGCCGCCGCGGCAGCATTCCCCTCGGGTTTGATCCAAAAATCGTACTGATGGGAATTGTCTCCCGTTTCGCGGAACAAGGCCTGTTTTCCGGAGACGGACAAAAACACTTCCTGTGCGAAAAGTGTGTGTCCGGCGACGGCGACTGCTGCGAGCAGGAACGTCCAACCGCGGAATGTTCGCATGATGATGTGCGGATTATTCAATACGTCTGTTTCCCCCTATTGCATCTGAAAAACACGTCGAGCAACAACAATATTATCACTAATTGATTCAAAAACCAATGTCAATTCGGCGCCAGGGACCCGTTTCACCGAGACGGCCCAATTCCCCTGCGAATCGGTTTGAACGACGGATGATTGTCCTCCGTGCGTCACGGAAACTTTCATCAACGGATAGGCGGTACCGCTTGCGGTCACCTCCTGCGTCGCGGGGGAGAGGATTGTTCCGTTCACCGGACAGTTCCAGTCGATCTTCACAACACGATTCGAGTCGATCGGAACAACGGAGAGGATGCGCTCGCGGGAATTTCCCGAACGGTCGGTGGAATTCAGCTTTATCTGTTTCTCTTCCCGGCCGATCGGAACGGCGATCGAAAAACTTCCGTCCGCCGCCAGCGGAGTCCGGATTCCGTTCACCAAAAAGAACGCATCGGCTTCGGTGCTGCCGTTGACCGTCAACCGCGATGCCGCGGTATACCGCCGGTCGGTTTCCCACCCTTCCACATAGATCGCCGGCGGAAGTTTGTCCTCCACACGGAGGATCTTATAAACGGGACTTTCCATTCCGCGCAGCCCGAATTTATCCACCGCCGTCAGCCGCGCGTAGACGATGCCGAGATCGATCTTCTCCAGCCGCACCGACGGCTGAGTCGGCATGATCGTTTTGATCGTCGTATTAAACTCTTTGCTCGCGCACAATTCTACTGTGTATCCGGTCGCTGCCGGGATCGCATTCCAGCGCAGAAGCAATTGATCGGTGTAGATAACGGAATCAATGCCGTTCCACGTCAGCTGCGGGGCCGCGAGCAGCGGAACGGGAGGAAGGGGATCTTTTCCTTTTTCCACGATCGTTCCTTCGTTGGAGCGCAGCTGCACTTTGCTCCGGTTGCCGGACACATCCATTGTGCCGTCATAATTGGAAAGTTTCACGCGGCGTTCTTCCACGGCGCTGGCCCAGAATTTTCCCGAGCGGACTTGCGATTCGGAGGTGCCTGCCTGGAACGTAAAATTGTTCCGCTCTTTCGCGCGTTCGGTCAATGTGGTGAGCAAACTCCCTTTCACCAACGCAATGTCGCGGCGGACCCGTTGGTCGAGTTTGTCCATTGTTGATTCACGGATGACGACCGTGGAATTCGGATCGACCATCAATTCCACGCCGTCCGTAAACGCCAGCTGTGCGAAACTTGCCGTGCCGGTCTGTAATCCGTCCGCCTGCGCGAGCTGATCCCCTTTGGCTGCCTGTTCCCATTTTCCGAGGAATCCTTTGCGGCGGGTGACGTTTCCGTTTTTTTCCGCGATGAGCGCATCGATCGCTTCGTTCCGTTTCGATTCGATCTCCCTCCTGACGTTCTCCAGTGATTGAAGATACAATCCGCCGGTCCGTGATAACGCCTCAATATTTCCCTCGCGAAGATACGCATCGTACGATACGCCGAACGCCGTGGCCCGCGCCAATTCTTCGGCGGCGAACACACGCGCTCCGGCTTTCAGCAGCCGGTGGAAAAATTCTTTTCCTTCTTTTACTTTTCCGTGGAGACGGCGGAATTCTTTGATGTGCTGCAGCGCGTTGACGGAGAGCGTAAAGGAATTCGTCTCTTCGTCACGCTGTGCGAATCCGATCACCACCGGCCAGGCGGCGGCATCTCCCGTCAGCTCAACGGTGACGGCGTTCAGTTCCCCGGACAGGAATTTTTTTTGTCCGAACGCGGAGGCAAACAGTCCGCACAACAGTATGAGGATCAATAATCGTTTCATGTGAGTGGTATCGTCAGCGTGAAGCGGCAGCCGATCTCGGCGTTCGATTCGAGCATCACGCTCCCTTTATGGAATGTCATCACCTCTTTGACATGGGCGAGTCCCAGGCCGGTGCCGATCTGCAGCGCCGCTTTTTTGTTGGAGGTGACGCGGAAAAATTTCGAGAATAACTTCTGTTGATCTTCCGCCGAAATGCCGTAACCGTGATCGGTGATGACAAACAGGACGGAATCGTTTTCCCGGCGCAGCACCACCTCAATCGTCCGGTGTTCATCGCCGTATTTAATGGCGTTGGAGACAAGATTTAAGAACGCCTCCCGCATCAGGTCCGGCGAAACCGTCGCCGGAGGAATTCCGCTTTCCGCCGTGAACGTGAGAAAAAGGGACTTGGCCGCCAGCTGCGGTTTTTGACTGTCGCAGACGAGCTTCGCCGTTGCGACGAGGTCGGTCGGTTCGGTATGATAGTCCACCGTCCGGGATTCCAGCCGCTGCACCTCCAGGAACCGGTTCACCAGATGGTTCATCGTCCGGCTTCCCTCTTGAATGATCTTCACATATTCCGTTCGTTCCTCCGCTCCCATGTCCGGATCATCGAGGAGGAAGGAGGAGAATCCCATAATACTGTTCAGCGGATTGCGCAATTCGTGGACGATAAAATTCATCATCTCCGTCTTCATCGCTTCGATCCGGCGTTCATCGGTCAGATCGTGCAGCACCGTCAACGATCCGATCGGCTCCCCGTCCCGTACGATGGAGACATCGTTCATCCGGAAATACGAATGTTCTTCCGTCCGCATATCCACCCGGATCTCCTTTTGGTGGAAGGTGATCGCATACGGTCCGCTCGATTCCGTGCGGGAGGACTCTTTACTCCGTTCAACGTTCGGATGTTCCCAGAGATGGCGTTTTTGTCCGACGGGGGAATGTTGTTCCAGCGTTTTTTTCAATTCCAAAAACCGGTCGTTCATAAACGTGAACCGTTCCTGTTCGTCGGTGATGCAGATGGCATCCTCGCTGTGGGAGAGGAAAAATTTATTCTTCCATTCTTCCACGATGATCTTTTCCACGTTGATGCGCTGGTACCGTTCGAGCACCGTTCGCATCGATTCGATCGCAGCGGCGACCGCCGCGATTTCCGGCAAGCGGGGGATCGAGACCGGCCGGGAAAAATCGAGCGACAGAAGATGTTCCACATCGCCGACCAATTGCGTTAACGGACGCGACAGTTGCCGCGAGAAGATCCACCCGAAGAGGAACACGAAGGCGGTGAGCGCGACGACGATGCCGGTCGAATAAAGGAGCAACTGTTGAGCCGGGGCAACGATGGTGGCGGTCGGAATGCCGATGATCAGTTCCGCCGGAACGGCGGAAAAGAGAGAGGTGAACAGTTTCCACTCGGTGTCACCGGTCGTCACATCGCGCACTGCCGTGACGTTCCGATTTTTGGCCGGGAGTTCCGGAAATTCGATCGGCGCCGTGCGAAACAAACGTCCGCGGGCGGTCCTGATCTGAACAACGACATCCGTGCCGATGGGAACCGACGCCAGCTGTTGCAGCAGCGGACGTGCATCGGTGTAGAGAGTCACGGTCAGCGGATCATCGTTGACCGTGAGCGATTTTCGCACGCCGAAATAAGAGTGTGAAGAAACGCTGTCGAACCGCCACATCAGCAAAACGGAGGAATCCCGGTCGTACGGCAGCCAATCGGATTCGTCCGTTCGGATTTCCGCGTTCGGGTACAACGAGCTGGTGACCACAAACTCATCCTGCAGATTCGGCGAGCTGACCACGATTTGAACGACGGCGGTGTCGAAGGCGATCTGCTGCCGCATCAACACATCGGTATCAGATGGGCGGTGCTGAAGATTCCAGGAAAGATACAACGCCACATCGATCCATCGGCGGAGTTGTTCGTCCGCATTGCGCAGGGCGTAATGCTGCAGCTGCTGCACCACCGTACTTCGTTCTTCGACAATCTGGTCCTCATACAACGGGCGGACCAAAAACCAGAGGACGAAGATGGAAATTGCCGCAAATGATCCGACGAGAAGGAAAATGCGATGGTGAAACGAAAGGCTGTTGAAAAATTTCATGAACCGGATGGCCGTTGAAAAATCACTGAAAAACACAGCGGAAAATACGAAATTTTCATTCTAATATTTATTAAAAATGACTATATTATTGAACAATTTTTTCGGGAAGTAGCTCAGCCCGGCTAGAGCGCTTGCTTTGGGAGCAAGAAGTCGCAGGTTCGAATCCTGTCTTCCCGACAAAAGTCGTCCGCCGGATATACAATACCCGGTGGTCCGATGAAATTTTTCGCCTAATCAAACACCACTCCCCCGCCAGTGCGGGGATTTTCATTTATGATCTACGCCGTTCTCTATATCGTCACAACCCTGGCGGCAAATTATACGGCCACATGGTTCCTTCACTTTCCGGTGTTTGGTCAGGTTTCGGTGGCGACATTCATTTTCGGCGTCACATTTACCGCTCGGGACAGGGTCCACAATCTCCTCGGCAGAAAAAAGGTCTATGGGATGATCGGGACGGCGGCGTTGTTGAATCTGGCGGTGACCGTGCTGGGAGGAGTGGAGTGGAGAATCGTTGCGGCGTCGTTAACGGCGATAGTTCTGGCGGAAACGGCCGATACCGAAATTTATCAGCACTTCATCGACAACACGTGGGGGATGCGTGTGTTGAAAAGTAATGCGGTCAGCATTCCGCTGGACAGTCTGTTGTTCAACGTGATCGCCTTTGCCGGAATATTTTCCTGGACGGAGGTTGCGTCGATCATTTTCGGCGAGATCGTCTTTAAAGGATTGGTCAGTGCGATTACCGCGTTTCGTCCGGTCGAGTTTCTACGCCGCCGCCGCACTGCCGGCTGAATTCCGTTCGGATTCCCCCGTTTTCGCTTCCTTGCATCTTCCTCATTATTTGGCTATTATTTTTCCCGATGAAACGTCCGACCACATCCTCCCGCAAGCGCGATCACGTTGAATTGACGGTAAACAAAGAGGTAACATTCCGTCACAAATCGGCGGGATTTGAAGAGTGGGAGTTCGTGCATAATGCTCTGCCGGAGATCGATGCGTCGGAGGTGGACACCTCCGTGGAATTTTTGGGCAAACCGCTCTCCTTTCCGCTGATGATCTCCTGCATGACCGGCGGATATGATGAAGCAGAGACGATTAACGGACAACTCGCCGAGATCTGCGAAGAATTCCGGTTGGCGATGGGTGTAGGGAGTCAGCGGCAAGCGATGGAAAACACTGCCTATCATAACTCCTTTTCCGTTGCCCGTCGATTGGCACCGACAATACCGTTGGTCGGTAACATTGGTGCGCCGGAAGTGGCGAAACTCCGGGACGTTTCCCCGATACTGAAATTGGCGGAATTAATCCGCGCGGATGCGTTTGCCGTTCACCTTAATCCGCTTCAGGAAATGTTGCAGCCGGAAGGGAACACGAATTTTCGCGGTGTACTTTCCGGTATCGAACGGCTGGTGAAGGAACTGCCGATTCCGGTGATTGTGAAAGAAATCGGCGCGGGAATTTCCGGCGACGTCGCCCGTCGACTGGCTGACGCGGGCGTGGGGTGGATCGATGTGGCGGGAGCCGGCGGAACAAGCTGGGCCGGAGTGGAAATTCTTCGCCGGGCAAAAAAGGAACAGGAAGGGTGGAATCCCTTTTGGGATTGGGGGATCCGGACAACGGACGCGCTGCAGGAGGTTGTGCCGTTGAAAAAAATGTTCCCGGGGCTTACCGTCATCTCCTCCGGCGGTGTGACGAGCGGGATCGACAGTGCCAAATCAATCGCCCTCGGTGCGGATATGACCGCCTCCGCCCGGCCCTTGCTGAAAGCGCTGATGTCGGGGGGAAAACCCGCGCTGCGCCGAATGATCGAACAGTGGATCAACGAGTGCAAGGGAGCGATGTTCTTGATTGGTGCTCCGTCCCTGAAAGAACTTCGCCGGACAACAGCGTTACGAAGATCCAACCATGCGTAGGTCACACAGTCCTGTCCGACCGGCGAGTGTGCACGCGTGATGTGATACGATTCTGCCATGAAATCTTTCGACAAAAAATATCAGAAATATAAATCGATTATCGATGCGAAGATCCATTCGTGTATCCGCAAACACGAACCGGCATCGTTGTACGAACCGATGAAGTACGTCCTTTCCGCCAGCGGAAAACGGATGCGACCGCTGTTGATTGTCCTCTCCTGCGAAGCGGTCGGCGGCACCATGAATGAGGCGGTCAATGCCGCCGTGGCGATCGAAGTGTTGCACAATTTTACGCTGGTCCACGACGACATCATGGACAATGCCGAATCGCGCCGCGGACGGGCAACCGTCCACAAACGCTGGGACAGCAACACCGCCATTCTCGTCGGCGACGAACTGGTGGCGCTGGCGTACCGCGAACTGCTCCGGACCAAATCGAAGGCAATCGCCCAGGTGGCGGATGTCTTCACCGAAGGGGTGGTGGAAGTGTGCGAAGGACAGGCCTACGACAAAGAGTTTGAACTGCAGAAAGAGGTCACAATCGACGATTATCTGCTGATGATCGCCAAAAAGACCGGGAAACTTTTTTCCGTCTCGTCCGAAATCGGAGCGTTGATCGGCGGCGGCACGGAGCGGGAAGTGCGGGCGCTCCGTTCGTTCGGCACATCCATCGGCCGCGCGTTCCAGATACAGGACGACCTGCTCGACGTGATCGCGGACGAAAAAGAATTCGGCAAAACTATCGGCGGCGACATCGTGGAGGGGAAAAAAACCTTCCTTCTCATCCGTGCATTGGAACGGGCGGAAGGGAAGGACAAAACTTTCCTTCAATCGATCATCCGGAAAAAAGGGACGGCGAAACAGAACGTTCCGCATGTCAAAACAATCTACGAACGGTACGGCGTGCTCGAATTGGCGAAAATCTCCATCGAAAAGGACATCCGTCAGGCGAACCTGCAGCTGGAAAAGCTCCGCGATACAACCGCGCGCGACATGTTGTACTGGTTCTCCACCATGGTCCTGAACAGGCAGTTTTGACATGATCGAAAAGACCGTTACCATCAAAAATAGAGCGGGGCTGCATACGCGTCCTGCCGCGGCGCTGGTGAAACTCGCGGCACAATTTCCGTGCGAGTTTTTTATCTATAAGGACGGGATGGAGATCAACGGAAAAAGTATCATCGGCGTTATGACACTCGCGGCGGAACAAGGATCGACGCTCGGACTGAAATTCGACGGTCCGGAAGAGGAGAAGGCCGCCGCCGCCGTGGTGGGATTGTTCGAACGGGGCTTCGATGAAGTGTAGCGGCATCGTATCGCGTTTTTTTGCGACGGCGACGCCGAATATGGAAAAAATGTGACCGCCAAAGAAGAAATAGTGCTCCATGGAACACCCGCATCTCCCGGCATCGTGATGGGGAAGGCGTACGTCTTCGCCAAACAGGCGCCGAGGGTGGAAGAGAAGGCGATCGACGAAAACGATGTCGCCGCGGAGTTGGACCGGTTGCGCCATGCCGTGGAGCGATCCGAAAAAGAACTGCAAAAAGTGCTGCAATTGACCGAACAGAAAATCGGCAGCCAAAAGGCGAAGATCTTCGAAGCACAGATCATGATCCTTGCCGACGCCGTCCTCTTTGATTCCATCCGCAAACGGATTCAGAAAGATCTGCGCAGTGCCGAATACGTTGTGCACCGCGAGATCTCAAAGTACCAGCAGATGATGATGAATTCGGCGGACGAGTACATGCGCGAACGCGCGCACGACGTGGAGGATGTGAAAAACCGCATCATCCGGAACATCCAGCAGGAAAAATTGATCTCCCGGTTCGAGCCGAACTCCATCGTCATCTCCGAGATCCTCACGCCGGCGGACACAGTCCTCTTCAGCCGCAACGACGTGCTGGCGTATGCTACCGATATGGGGGGAACAACTTCGCATGCCGCCCTGCTCTCGCGGTCGCTCCATATTCCCTCCGTCGTCGGTTTGAAGAATGTGACAAAGCTGGTGCAGGCAGGTGACACCATCATTGTCGATGGGTACGCCGGAAACGTGATCGTCCATCCGACCGAAGAAACGATCGCCCGCTGCAACGAACGGAAAGCGGAACACGACCGTTTTGAGAACAGCCTGCAGCAGATCGGGGGATTGATCGCGGAGACAACGGACGGGAAAATCGTTCA
>CAZRWF010000007.1:29521-61504 GCA_964603685.1 uncultured Chitinophagaceae bacterium | reverse complement strand
AAACCCCGCGCAATCGGGGATGTACTGCTGTCGACACCGGTGATTGCGCAACTGCGCCGCTGGTCTCCGGACGTAAGGATCGACTTTTTATGCGAATCGTTCGCGGCGGATGTGGTCGCGGGAAATCCGGACGTACGATCCGTGATCACCTTCAATAAAAAGCACGATACAACATTGTCGATCATCCGGACGGTCCGAAAACGGCGGTATGACGCGGTGATCGACTTGTTCGGAAATCCGCGCACCGCTTTGATCTCCCGATTCAGCGGGGCAGCGGTGCGGATCGGTTTTCCGTTCCGGGGAAGAACATATGCCTATACTCATCATGTTCCGCCGCGGGGGAGCGAAGTGCACAATGTCGATTTTAATCTCGATGTGCTGAGGTTTCTCGGTATTCCGGTCGATTCTCCGGCGCCGTTTTTTCCTGTCAGCGTTGAACATCGAGCGACCGCGAAGTTATGGTTAGAAACAAACGGACTCGCCGGTCATCGGCTGGTCGGTATTAATGCCGGAGGGGGATGGTACACCAAAAAATGGCGCCCCGCTCACTTTGCCGCCCTGGCCGATGCGGTGACGGAACGGTACGGACTCACACCACTTCTGTTCTGGGGTCCCGGCGAAAAACCGGAAGCGGAATTAATCGGCACGATGATGAAACGGCGAAACTATCTTATTCCCGCAACGACGTTGAAAGAAATGGGTGCGTTCCTTGAGCTTTGTTCGTATCTTATCAGCAACGATTCCGGACCGATGCATATCGCGGCGGCCGTGGGAGTTCCGACGTTGGGGATTTATGGACCGACCGATCCGCACTTGCAAGGACCGTACGGGGCGAAACACCGCTGGGTGCGGCATGAAGAGTTGGACTGTCTCGCCTGCAATCTCACCTCCTGTCCGATCGGAAACGTGTGTATGGAATGGCTCCCCGTTTCCACTGTGCTGACGGCGTTTGACGACCTTCACCGATCCAATCCATCGTTATGAATGCACTGAATACCTATGGCAAAAAAGCGCACAAAAACCGTTCGACAAAAAAAACGCACCGTGGCAAAAAAGTTGTTCATTCCCGATTGTAAACGGTTCACCGGTTACAAACCGTGTTTCCCCGGTACGGCCTGTTACAAAGAGTGCGTCGACCATTCCCCGATCGGGAAAAAGATCCTCATCGTTAATCTCGACGCAATGGGAGCGGTGGTGCAAACGACCGCCATGCTTCCGGCGATCAAACGGAAATATCCCGACAGTCATATCACCTGGATCACGCTGAAAAATGCCTACCGGTTGCTGGACAATAATCCGTACCTCGATGCGGTCTATGTGTGGGAGCCGGAAAGCTGGCTGATTCTGCAGCAGATGGAATTCGACGTTCTCTATCAGACCGACAAAACAAAACGGTCGTGTGCGTTCGGTAATACGATCAAGGCGAAGGAAAAATTGGGATTTGGATTGAATCACCACGGACAGATCGTGCCGGTCAATAAGGAGGCGGAATACAGTTACGTGCTCGGACTGGATGATGAATTGAAATTCCGGAAGAATACGAAATACGGCACGGAGATCCTTCAGGAATCGATGAAACTGCCGTTCCGCCGCGATGAATACATTTTGGAGCTTTCCGCGGAAGAAAAACAATTTTGCGAGAAGTATAAAAACGAACACCGCCTCAATACCGGCAATCTCATCGTCGGATTTAACACCGGATGTTCGTATCTCTACGAAAACAAGAAGATGACGCTCGACCAACACGAACAGCTCATCAATACGATGTCGTCGATCCCCGGAGTAACGCTCCTGCTTGTCGGCGGACCGGAGGATACGGAACGGAACGCGGAACTGGTGCGGCGCGTCGGGGACAAGGTGCACAGCACCCCGACCACCGAAGGGGTGCGTCGGGGCATTTGTTACGAAGAACTCTGCGATGTGATCATCACCGGCGATTCGTTCGGCATGCACGTCGCCATCGGTTTGAAGAAGTACGTTATTGCGTGGTTCGGACTGAGCTGCTGGAGCGAGATCGATCTGTACGATCGGGGGATCAAATTGATACCCGAAGGATTATTCTGCGCTCCGTGCTGGAAGAAAAAATGTCCGTATAATCTCGAGTGCATCCAAATGATCGATCTGGAAAAGATCGTTTCCGAAGTAAAACGTTTGGCGGCGATCCGCGCAAAAGTTTTTTGATGCAAAAAAAAAGCCTGTCGTTACGACAGGCTTTTGGGGAAGAAACTCCGCACTTACTGCTTTTTGGCCCCTTTTTCGGCCAGATAATCCGCAAACTTTTTGCTTTTATAGTGGTCCTCCGCAATAAAACTGAGCACAGTGAGAAATTGTTCTGCTTCCGCATATCCGGGCAGAAGAGTGATCGGCTGGCCGTTGCTCTGCAGGAACAGCGTCGCCGGATAACCCCGGACACCCATCCCTTGCGAAAATTCTGCCGGACTATATTGCTGTCCGTCGTAAGTAATTTTTTCCTCTGCTTCGGCGTTCAGTTTGATGATCACGAAATTTTTCGCTAAATAGTCCGCCACTTTTTTATCCGCATACGTGTTGGCATCCATTTTTTTACACCAGCTGCACCAGTCGGTGTAAACGTCGACGAGAATTTTTTTGCCGGTAAGTTTGCCGGCTTTTATTCCTTCATCGAATTTTTTCCATTGCGGTTCTTTCGAATGTGCGGTGCCCGAGATCAGAAAAAGCATTAGGGCGGCAAAGGCGATCAATTTTTTCATTATGGTCCGTATACTGTGGCTGTGATAACGAAATGGAGATGAGAGAACTGAGATTCCAAACTATAGATTCAAACACACAAGGAAACGATTCCGTTCCGGCGAAAGATCACTTTTTTATCACTTTTTCCAGCCGCTCGATCACGGAATCGATGTCGATCTCATCCAATGTACAAATTTTTGGGTCACCGGGACAACGTCCTTGACAATATCCTTCCGGCGGCTCGATGGTATCGTTGGAATTGCCCAACGGCCCCCATCGTGTAATGGAACAGGCCGGGAGCGGACAGAACATGCTGACAGTCGGAACGCCGAGAGCGGCGGCAATATGGGACGTTCCGGTGCTTGAGGTGATTAACACCGAAAGCCGGTGACACAGGGCGATTAATTCGCGCAGGTCGGTGCCGGAATACACAAGATGACGACCGGAAAATCTTCGGAAATGTTTCTCCATGGTAGCATTCGGAATGCCGATATTGATGAAAAGGCGGTATTGATCCGAAAGCCGGTCGCACAAATCCGCATACCGTTCGGGGGTCCAGTTCGGCGACGAGTTGTTGGAACTGGGATTGATTCCGATAATCGGTTGCGAGAAGTCGAATCCGTGCCGACGATACATTTCATCCGCATTTGTTTTTTCCTCCGGGGTCAGGAACAATTCCGGGATTAGCCGGTCATCGGTAATGCCGATCCTGCGGCCAAGGTCCATCACATAATCGGCTTC
Organism: uncultured Chitinophagaceae bacterium; assembly: GCA_964603685.1. Classification (GTDB taxonomy): domain Bacteria; phylum Bacteroidota; class Ignavibacteria; order UBA10030; family UBA8401; genus UBA8401. The sequence goes on along the minus strand of CAZRWF010000007.1, from coordinate 58,054 downwards.
GTGCCGTGGGGGAATGTACTTGTTGCGGCTGACCGTTTTTGTCCCGGTCAGCACTTGATAGATCTTCCCGCCGACGCCGATCCGCGTTCTAATTCCCGCCAGCGCCATCATCCACGCATGCCGTTCCCGCGGCAGCGGCATCAATCCGGTGTCGAACGCGTGCGACCGGAGCGTGCGGACCTGCCGCCAAAATCCGGAACGGCCCGCATCTTTCCCCGCCGGATCGTCGGTGATCAGCAGATCGATGTGCGGATTGTTCCTGAGCAACACGCCCGAGACGGAGTTCACCATCACTCCGACGAAACTTCCCGGAAAAGATCGTTTTACGGCGCGGATGAGCGGTGTGGTGAGCACCACATCACCGATCCGGTCGGGGCGGATAATAAGGATCCGGCGTTGTTTCATGGGAGAACGGATCGGTAGACGGCGAGAGTTTGTTCCGCCACGGAACGCCAAAGGAATTTCTCCTTTATCCGTTGTCGCAGCGCGGGATTCCGCGGGGCATTCAATTGTTCCCGGATGCCGTCAGCGATCGAAACGACGGATGTCGGTTCGACGTACGAGGCGAGGCCGGCGAAATAATCCTTTGTTCCTCCGTGCGGCGTAATGGTGATGTTCGCTCCGGCCAACGCTGCTTCCAAAGCAGCGATCCCCGGTGTTTCAAACTGGGAGGGAAGGGCGAACACCTTGCATGCCGCATAGGCCGACGCGAGCATCTCGGAGTCGTTGTCCAGTCCGGAAATGATCAAAATGTTCTTGTTCCGGCCCGCTTCTTCCATGCACTGCCGCGCATACGGCGTGTCCGTGATCTTTCCGATGATCACCACCGGATGATCGATGGTTCGAACGGCGCGGATCAATTGCAGAACATTCTTCCGGAGAGGTCCGATGTGACCAACATTGAGAATAAAGTCCCTCACCCCGTATTTTTTTATGAACAACCCGGGGTCGCCGTGTTCGAAATGGGGATCGACGCCGTTGGGGACCACCGTGATTTTCCGTCCGGGAATTCCCAATCCCGCCCGCACCAACTCTCCTTCGTCCGTCGTGTTTGGAAGGACAGCCGCGGACCAATCGAGGATCTGCCGCGAATATTCGTAATTCGTCCAAATGCCGGAGCGGAATTTTTTGAGCACGGCGTTCATCGCCAGCGTGGAACGGATCGCCCACGGTGCATGACGCGTAAAAAAGATTGAGGAGGTGACAAACGGAATGTCGAAACTCTTGAAGGTGGAGGCAAGATGAAATGTCCCGAGATTGGCGGAGAAAAGATGAACCAGGTCGGCATCACCTTTCCCGAAGCGTTCCCACGGATTGAGCAAGTGTACCGCAACGCCGAGTTTTTCCAATTCGGATTTTGTCCGCAGCACCTGCACGCGCGGGCCGCCGTGGATCATGGAAAGCGATTCGTAACAAGCGAATGTGATCTTCATTCTGTCGTTTTTATCCACCAATCATATGTGTTGTGGAACAGATGCCGCAGGGTGAACGCGCGTGTGTCGGCAAATCGCGCCGGACGGACCGAAGGGTGGATCACCGGCCGTTCACCCGCCTGCGTTGAATCGACGGACATCTCGTTCGCGCAAAAGAATTCCCGTCCGTCGGGCAGAATAATTCTGACCGGAACATCCGTCGTTTGCCCATTCATAGTGACGCCGATCGATCGTCCATCGGTACGGACATTCAGACGGACCGATTGCCGGACTTTCCACCAGCGGGCGAAGTCTTCAAACCGCATCGGTGTAACCGGATGATGGCGAAGATAATCAAAAACTGCTCGAAAAACGTCGTTTTTTCCGTGAGTAGGATGATGATACAAGCTGATAGGCTCACGAAGGTGGAGCTGATGGTTGATGACGCTGATGAAATAGCGGACCATTTCTTCATCGGTCATATGTTCCCGTTTCATGGAGCCGATGCAGATCGGATGGATCGGAACTTGAAGAACCGGCGAGACGGAATCCGAAAGCGAAGGATAGGATGGAAGATTGTCGTAGTCGTACGAAAATTCCGACGAATAGAGAAAATGTAATTGCCTGAACGCCCCGCCGATCGCTTCGTTCCAGGCGCCGGTCGGAGCGGCGATGCCGGAAGGATTCCATCCGTGTCCTTTCAGGATCGCCAGCGCCCGATGAAAATTTTTTCGATTTTCTTCTTCATCGGAATGGACGAGATGTTCGTAACAATGTACGCCGATTTCCTGCGTTTCGAATGTGCGGAAATATTCGATCCACGATTCATGGCTTTTCACATCCAAAAACCAGGTGGTGGGGATGGAATATGTCCGGGACAGTTGATGGATTTCGTCGATCTGTTCCCGGGAGCCTTTGTCCGTATCGATCCGGTGGAGAAATACCGGTGCGTGCGGATCCGGTGAATACCATTTGTGAGCGAACGGGAGATTGCGTTGATGGTGCAGATATTCCAGATGGGAATGAATTATCTGCCGGAATGCCCGTTTGGACCGTCCGGAGACAATCTCACTCGGCATCGGTGTCCGATCGGCATAAAAATTCTTCCGGCAGGAGGAACCATCGGCAAAATATTCCTCCGCATCGAGGCCGCAATACGAGACAATCCCTTTTCCCGTTCGTTCCGAAGCGATCAATCGACCGCCGCGAAAACGATAAACGATCATGTTTAGGTCGAACATATCCGTAAAGGAATATTCGTCGGATTGCACCGGCGGCAGCGACGAGCAACGACGGTATTCCGCGGCGTTGGCAAACACGCGGTTCCGTTCGGAGGGTGTGAACAACACGGCACCGCCACCGTAAAGATACTCTTCGATCGTTTTGTTTTCCGCCGCGGTGAGCATTCTGTTGACGATCACTGCCGATGTTGCGGAGAGTGCATCCTGTTCCGCCGCGTTGAGCGAAGACCACGGCACGCCGATTTGATCCAGCAGCATCGTCCACGCGCGGTCGGTGCCGATCAGGCCGATGGAGATGTTCTTATCGTCTGTCATGAGCGACCTGTTCGATCAAGTTCCGTAATTCCCGTTCGCGACGTTCCATGGAAAATTCCGCGATGATCCGTTCCCGCATTTCCGGTCGGACCGGTTGCGATAGTCCGCTGCGGAGGGATGATACGGCCGACGGAACATCGCCGAACGGGACCAAGGCGCCGTCACTGCCGATCACCGTCGGTATGCCGCCGACGTTTGTTCCCACCGGATAACATCCGCACAACATCGCTTCGCACAACGTGCTGCCGAGCGCTTCCCGCAACGACGGTTGAAAATAGACCGCCGCACGCCGGTACCAGGACAACAATTCAAATTGCCGCAAAAAACCGAAACATTCAACATTCGCCGGGGGTGGGAACATCGTCAACATTTCTTCCGAGACACCGATCAGCACAAAATGGATCTCGGGAGCGGATCGGGCCGTTTCAAAAAGAAAATCGATCCCTTTAATCTTAAATCGCGGAATGATCCCGCAATGCGCCACGGTCAGGACGAACCGTTCTTTTTCCCCGTGCGGCGTCCAAAACATATGGTCATGTCCCGTCGGAATGATGCTGATCGGCTTCTCCGCGGAACCTAATAATTGATGAGCGTCGGTACGAATGGAGGGATCGACCGCCACCACAACATCGGCAAGGCGAATGCCGTACGCCACGACGGAAGCTTTCCACGGACTATTCCAAATGCCGTATCCGATCTCCGGCATTTTTGCCACGTCGGCGCCGCCGAGAATCAAAATTGATCGTTTCCCCAGCAATCGCCCCAGTGCGATCACCACCGTCGAATACACCGATGCAAACCAGGAAAATGTGATTGACGCACTCAGCAGTCCGCGCAAGTACCGAAAAAACGCCGTCACGCCGGAAGCGATCACGGCGTGAACGGGAAAATGAGATCGCAGGATCGCCAGATCTTCGGTGATAAAGGAGGTGGAGAAGGTTGCCGTGAACAGTATGTGCTGTTTCTTCTTCAACCGGAAATTGTTTTACAACAGAAAAAGAAGTGAGAACGAATGGGCGGCGCCGAATGCTCCGGTCATCGGAACGAATGCGTAATCGAGCTGGAATAAGCCGTAGCGGACGCCGATGCCCGTCGACAGTGATTTGATCTCGTAACCGGTTTGATAACCGGTGCGAAACAAAAGCAAGCCGTCATACGTGATTTCGGCGCCGAGATGCGCATGCAGCAGATCGTCATCCACCGTTTTGACAAGATCCGCCGCTGCTGTCATCCGCCAATCATCGGCAAGCGGAGAGTGAACTGCTCCGCCGGCACGGATCGTCGTCGGGAGCGGTGTTTTGACCGACCGCAGAACGCTCATGGAACCGAGATTGCTGATGCTGCCGCCGAACGACAATTCCGGATTGACCGTATAATGGATTCCGGCATCGATTCCGTAACCGCCCGCTTCATCGATGTAGATCTTCTCATACAATAATTTTCCGGCGACGCCGATCGTCAATCCTTCCCCGATATCCGCCGCCACACCGGCACTGAGCGCGCCGTTCCGGGCGCCGAAGGTCCCTTCGGGATCACCCGGACGCAAACGGACCTCGATATCGTTCACAGAAGTGGAATAGGCCGACACCGCAAAATGAAGTTTCGGCGTAGGGATTGTCGCACCGATATAGTCCGTCATCATCTCCGCCATGCCTTGACGGTGATTCAGACGCAATTGCCGCCGGTCCGACGATCGTATTGCCGCCGGATTATAAAAGAAGGACGAATGATCGTTCGTCATTGCCGTGAACGCTTCTCCCATTCCGACCGAACGGGCATCGGCGGCGGTTTTGAGGAATGCCATTCCCGTGTTGATTCCCTGCGCAGAGAGGAGGGAGGTCACGGCGAACAGACCGTACAAAAGAAATGTGGTTTTCATAAGCGAACCGATAATGAAACGACATGGATCGAAAACAGGCCGTACGGTTCCAAGACGTACGCATACGTCACGGAAGGCCTCCCGGTAATTTCATCCGCACGAAACGTCAATCCGAACGAAGGGTGGGCGGACTCAGCGTCCGAGAAATTCCATCCGTCGATCCCCGAACGAACAGTCACTGCGGGGTGAACATTCACTTCGCCGCCGATGCGCACGAACGAAGGACCGACAGAACTTTTTTCGATCTCCGCGGCGATCAATACGGATTCATCTTCAAACCGGTACGACAATCCGAGCGAGCGGCGTGTCGGGAATTTTTCGGTGGTGGAATTTCCGGCCTGACCGTACAATTCGTTCGTATCCCACTTGTATTTCGCATTAATGTCCTTGTATGTCCCCGCCAGCATCAGCTGCGGTGTGAGGGGATAAAGCACTCCGACGTCGAAACCGACGGCGGTGGAGGAGAGACCCTCGAACAAGGAATAATAAAAGATCTTGGTGTTCAATCCGACGATCATCTTACGGATCTTCAGAGCGAACGAGAGGGAGAATTGATTTTCGGAAACGGAGTACGCTTCCGTCGGTGCACCGTCGATATCCCGGCCGTCGATGTTCGTTACGCCGGAATTGATGATGTTGAACCCGACGCCGGCATTGGTGTCGATCGGTTGAGAATAATAGATCGTGTTCAAACTTCTGTCCAAGGACAAAAATCCGAACGACGCCGATCCGGTCCGCCCGGACAAGAGTGCGACCGCCGCAGGATTATAGTGGCCGGAGTTTTCCCCCGTCACAACGGCGGTCATCGCATTGCCCATTCCCATTCCGCGCGCTCCGAATCCCATTCGGGAAAACGCTCCGGGCGTTCCTGCCAGTTGTGCACTGGCAACACCGGCGACACACAGGAACAGCAGGCCGAAAATATGTCGGTTATTGAATGACAAGAATTTTCCCCCAGATCGGGTCGGAAGAGCCGACAATCACGTGATAAAAATAGACGCCGTTCGCGACTTGCCCGCCGGATTCATTGCGGCCATCCCAAAGTTCATCATGTTCGGAAATTCCGCTCCGCTGCACATTGTTGACGACGGTACGGACCAGATTCATTCCGAAATCAAAAACGCGGACGGTCACCGGCGCGGTTGCGCCGTACGTTGAATAATGGATCCGGACGATTTCATCGTCGGGTGAAAACGGATTGGGATAAGCGTACGTTGTTTTTTTCGAACCGACCGGTTCTTCCGCACGCAGGATGCGCCATTGTGCTCCGAAGGGGTTCGCCGCATTGTCGATCGTAGCAGCGATCCCGTCGATGCCGCCGAACCATGCCGTATCGCCGATCGCGGCGGCGGAATAAAATTTATTTTGAGTATAGATCCGCCGTGTTGCCGGTTCGAAGATCGTGCCGTTTTGTATCCACGACCGTCCGCCGTCCGCCGAACGGAAAAATCCGTTGTCCGTCGGGACGTAAACGATGCTGTCCTTAAATCCGAAATTGTGTGCGAATTCGCCGATGAGCGAACGCGTCCAGCTGAGCCCGCCGTTCTCCGTCATGCTCACGCCGCGGCGTTCCGTATTGTCGCTGGCATTTACCGTGGCGGCCCAGATGCGGGAGATGGTCGCCGTCTTCTGATGTGCGAGGGCCACCACAAAATTGCCGGAGATCGATTCAATCTGATTCTGTTTGCTGAACTTCTTCCATGATCGTCCGCGATCGGTCGTTTTATTGATCCCGCCGGCAGTGCCGATCCAAAGAGTGGAATCGTTTTCTGCGAGCACGGAAAATGCGCGGTGGTTCAAATTTCCCGAGAGACCCAAAGCGCCGCTGGAAGGAGATAGGTCGAACCGTAAAGAATCATCCGGTCCGATAAAGTTCAAATTGTCCGGAGGAATGATCACCCGCTGCCAGGTATCCCCTTTGTCGGTCGATCGACGGACCATGCCGGCGAAGGAGACAATATAGACCGCGCTGTCGGTAATCGCGATGTCGTACGTGATATTATTGACGGCGGTCGTAATGCCCAGCGATCGAATGGTACTTTTGTCGTTCCAATACAACGTGTCGACATTGTTTGCATCTACCGGCTGTTTGATCACCTTCCACGTTGTACCGCCGTCCGATGAATATCGCAAACCGCTCCCTTCGGGAAGCCGTTGGTCGTCGATCGTCACCGAATGTGCCGTCGCGGCCCACACGTCGCTGCCGCGGACGGCGATCGCAGAAATATCTTCCGTTCCGAATGCCGGCGTACCGAAATAATAGGTCCACGTGCGTCCTGCATCGGTAGACCGGTGCAGTCCTTTTCCGGTTCCGAGCCACACCGTGGAACCGTTGACGACGATGTCAGTAACGCTGTTGCTGATCGTCCGGCCGTACGCGGAGCTGCTGGCAGCCGACAGCCCGGTCTCGAACGACCGCGGCAACGCACCTTGTGCGTTCATCAGCGAGAGTGCCGAAACGGTGAAGAGAACAATGTGGAAATAGTATTTATTGAATAACGACATCTTTATACACCTTGTTGCTCTGTGCGTTCGCCGCATCGAATGCCTGAAACACGAACCGGTAGGTCGCTTTTATGGTCCCGGGCGGCAGTTGAATCGACAGTGAATATATCCCGTCACCGGGAAGAGGATCGGTGTTCCCCGCGGCACCATTCTGTCCGCCGTCGTCAAACATCGGAAATGTGCCGCGGACCGTTGTCGTATCTGGCAGTCGGTACGACGTAAGTGTCACGTTGGTGATGTCGCCGGGTCCATTTTCGTCGGTCACGGCAGCGGTCAATTGCAAAATCTGCACCGAGGTAGTGATCGTCAGCGTATCCGGTGCCGTGACCGCTCCGACAACAGGCGCTTTGTTGAATCGGGTCACGGAAAAAGGAAGACTTACGGTAGTGGAAATGTTCGAACCGTCCGTGGCGGAGATTTCCGCATGCAGATTGCCGAACAGCGTGCGGGTAAACGAGAAGGTGAGTAATCCGCTGTATATACTGTCGTTGGCCGCCAGATCGGGCGAGAGGCCGTTGTCGAACAAATTTGACGCGCCCAGAGTTCGTGACCGTTGATTGTCAAGCATCGTGGCTGCGACGGACAATGCACTTCCGCGGTCGCCGGCGCGGACGGTCACTACCGTGGAAACGGTAAGCTGGTCGTTCGGCTGTGCGGTGCCGTTTACAAGAATGGTGTCGGTATTGACGACGGAAGGTGCAAGGGCGCCGTTGGTCACGGTGATCGAACGGAAATTCGTGTCGATCACCGCAGGATCATCCGGAATGCTGCAGGAATAGAAAACAACGGAAAGAATGGCGATGAAAAATATTCGTGTCATCTCAAAAAAAAACCGAGGCTTTATCCTCGGTTTCGGAAAAAGCACACTGCGATAAAAAAGTGAACGTTCGGAACGGTAAAAATCGTGTGTATCGAACTTTTCTATGGCAGAGTGCAATTGTTGTTGAATTCTTCATCCAGTATACCCAAAAATGGGCCAAGAGTCAAACTAAAATGCGAGGATGAACGGGGACGGAATGAACGACACCGCGAGAATGGCAAACGTGATCCATCCGATCAACATTCTGTTCGGATCCAATTCGGTTTCATCCTCCACGGGCGGATGATACAGCTTCACGATGAAGAGCAGAATGAGCGTCCAAAAAATCCAACCCGACCACCCGAAGTCTGTTTCGATGCCGAGCATCGGTAAAAATCCAGCGGCGCCCATGACGAAGATGGCGCCGAAGGCGATATTGGAAATGAGTTTGTGCCGTTCTCCGAACATGGCGTAGGACAAGTGACCGCCGTCCAGCTGGCCCACCGGAATAAGATTCATCGCCGTGACGAACAATCCGAACCAGCCCGCACAAAGGAACGGATAGTGATACATTTCGGACATCGGCGGTACAAAATTTGTCCCTGTATTCGTCAATGCGGCGGCAAAAAATTGATACAATAAGGAGGAGCCGAAAGTGAGTCCTGCCGGCGATTGAGAGAGCGTATCATAATCCGGATGGATAAGATAGATGAATTCCTTCCCCGGCAAATGGGTAAATCCATAGACCAACACGAGAATGGTCGCGATAAATCCGGCGATCGGTCCGGCGACGCCGATATCGAACAGCACTTTTTTGGAAGGGATCGCGGATTGCGTTTTGATGACGGCACCGAACGTACCGAAGTTCAGCAATCCGGGCAGCGACGGTGTCGGAATATAGAACGGAAGCGTTGCCTGCACGCCGTGATACCGGGCCGCAAAATAATGACCGAACTCATGGCAGGTGAGGATAAAAAGAATCGAGACAGAGTAGGGGAGTCCGAACGAAAAATTCGCGAGATCGAACGGATCGATATTGAGCCAGGAGACGCCGGCGACCGTCGTGGTAAAAAAAGTGGCGAAAAACAGTCCGAGGTGGACAAAAATTCTTCCGATGGTCATGAGGAAAAGTCGATCGTAAAACCCAATCCCGAAAAGTCGTCGCTGCGGTCGTAATATTCGCCGTGGATACTGTTTCCGGAATGATGAATAAAAAATATCTGCGTGCCGCGCCCTTTCCAGGGACCAATCTTTCCGCCGATCTGCAGTTCATGGCGCGGTCGAAGGCCGGTGGCGGTGAATTGATAGGCGGCGAAAACGTTCAACAGCGGCGCGGCCGGAATGTGGTACTCCGCTCCGGCATAACCGATCTCCGTCGGCAACGTTGTCGGATCGACATGCCAGAGATAGATGAAACCGAGATAGATCCGAAGACGGTCGTTCGGTTCAAATCCCGCCGTGAGATCGAAAAATTCACGGCTGTACACCCGAGGATTCAAACCGTCTTTCCACACCCCCTTTGCACCGTCGAAATGCCCGTCCGCAAAATGGGCGCTGATATGGCTCAGCCGGAACCGGGCGGAAAGGACTCCGTGTTCCAGCGAATCGACCATGTTGGCGTTAAATCCGAACAGGTAATCGACCGCATCGACCGGGAAATGAAAATTTTTTTCGCCCCGCAGGAGCGTATAGGTGAAAAAATCCGAACCGAAGGTAATGTGACGGTTCCCGCCGGAACCCCGGTATTGTACCAAGTCCACCGAGTTGCCGATATCCAAGCGCAGCCGGTTGTTGTCGGCATGCCAGATTAATCCCATCCGCGGTTCGAACGTATTGGCGACGAGCGGTTTGAACAATAGCGGATCGGAGGTAAACGACCAGCCGTTTTCATCCGCCGATGTCCGAAGAGTCATGAGAAAAATAAGAGCGATGATCGATTTCATGTCGGTGTGATCCAAATGGGATTGGTATAACAAAATCCTTCACGGTCCATTCCCTGACCGAGATGTGTCACGGCTTCCGCTCGAATATACGAAAAGGAGCCCGTGTCGTGCCATTCGCTGATCTGGTGTACGGAGAACGGCTGATGGAATTGTTTGATCTCGTACAAGCGCTGTTCACCTTTTCCGATGATTCCGTGATATACTTTGATCGATGTGAACCGTCCGAACTCTTCGGTGCTGCCGGCGTGTAATTTTACGACGAACCGTGCGCCGCGGACCGTCTCGCCGATTTTACCGACATCGGGGAGGTCTGTTTCGATTTCAATTGTCAACAACGGGCCGTTGGTCACGACCGATCGTCCGCTGGCAAGTGCCGCGAGGATCGCCGGTTCGGTGACGGCATGCGTCAACACGGCTGTTTTCATCCGGCCGAAAATTTGCGTCTCTTTTTCACGGAACGACAACATGGGGATGCTGATCTGCACGAACCGGTTGAAATTTCCGTGAGCATCGTTTCCCGCCAGCAGGAATTTTTTTTCTCCCCGCCGGAGCATCCATTTCCAGAGGTCCAACCCGCGATACAGCGCATCGGTGCGCTCGCCGTTGAAGATCTGCACGCCGGTCAATTTTTTTTCGGTCATATCGGCAACGGTCCACTCATCGCGCCGCAAGAGCAACCGCTGAAGGAACGGAACTTCTTCCGTCGGGTGGGAGGCGTAGGCCGCGGATTGTCTCTCTTTTTGGTCCAAAATCTGCTGGATGGTGAATTCGCTCTTCGTCCGGAACCATTTTTCTCCGCCGTCGCCGGAGCCGTGAAAGAACCGCCGGTTGCCGAAAAGCAAGAAATGGACGTTGTTTCCGTTTGCATTGGTGCACGTGACTTCTTCGCCGCGCAGCACCGCAAAGTTTTGCTCCCGGCCGTTCACCTCATCCACTTCGCGATGGAACATTTCCCATTTCGGAAGGAGCGGGTCATTGAGGAGATAATTATCGACCCGGTCATCCAGATCGTACGAATGATCGGTGACGGCGAAAAACGAAAGCCCCATTGCCCTGCACAGGTGCGGTCCGGCGGAGACAGGTGATCCGAATTCGACCTGATCCTCCGTATATGTCGAATGCGTGTGCGCGTCGCCGTATACCCAGCCGTTCATCCGGGGGAGAGGATGTTTCGATCGGTAAAATTTTAACGGCGGTTTGGAAGTGAACGGATGATTGTTCGTCACGGTGACCGAAGTTTTTCCGTTGCGGACGGTCTCGATTTCCACTGCCATCGTCATCATCCCGAAAGCGGAGGAGAGTTGGCCGGAAAAATGTATGTCGAAAATTTTATACCACAAGCGGGAGGTGATCTTCAGCGCCGGCGAAAATTCGAACGTATGCGCGTGCAGCATCTTCGCATCGCGGTACAATTTCACTTTTACGCGCAGTAATTCCACCGGAAACCGATGCGCATCTTTGATCAGCACCATTACCGGATACGCCGCATCCGGTTCGAGCCGGTGCGGTCCGTCGGCGATGATCTCGGGTTCCGACCGGCGATATACACTGAAAAAATATTTGAAACGGTAATGTGTTTCGGCGTAGAGAACGATCGGTGCAAACATGAATGGTCAATTCTGTTGAAAAAGCCGTTGCGCCGTACGGAACGGCGGGCGTGCCGGTATTGTCATTACAATATAGAGGGACTTCCCAAAAATACAAAAAGAAATGTTCCGCCTCTTCAGCGGATCGCGCCGAAAGAAAATCCGCGCCGTTGAATCTCCGTCATCACCCTGTCCAGCAGCGGACCGATCTTCGATTCCGTGTGTTCGTTGTCGTGGAACACGAGGATGGAACCGCCGCGGAGCCGGTGCAGCGCATTCGCGACCACGTTGTCGTCGGGGATCGATCGGAAATCACCGGTCAAACAACTCCACATGATCAGCACACATTCCCGTTCTTTCGCGGCAGCGACCGTGTTCCACGTAAAAAAACCGAACGGGGGACGATACAGCCGGACCGGTGAACGGACAATGCCGTTGAGCAGCTGTTGCGTCTTTTGGATCTCCTCTGCCGTCCGCTGCCGAGACCATGCCGTCCGGCGTTGATGGAGATAGGAGTGGATACCGATGGAATGCCCTTCGCGTTCGATTCGTTCCACGATCTGTTCGCGACCCGGAATATTCATTCCGCTGAGAAAAAAGGTCGCCCGGACCCGATGATGCCGCAGCACATCCAATACGGCCGGTGTTGCCGTGGGGTGGGGGCCGTCGTCAAACGTGAGATAAATTTTTTTTCCGGGCATGGACCAGATCAGCGAAGGGAACAAGAACCGGTGCAGAAATCCCGTGTGGACGATCATCGCGACTCCTTTGTCATGGTTCTCTCTTTCCATGTGAACGGGAAAAAATACCCGCCGATCGTGGCAATCAACACGAAAGGAATGTGAACCAATGCAGTCGGTACAAAATAGCGCATGGCGTACGACGTGGAGGTGAGATCGGTGAATTTTTTCATCACCAGGTAATCGACCGTGGACTTCAACAGAAAAAGAAGGAGGGGGACCGGCGTTCCGTACACCGCCGACAACGGAATGGTGATGAACAACAGCAAAAACAGAATGAACGTGCAGATCATAAAGAACATCATCGAAGGGGGATAGTAGGCGGTTTGTCCGACCCATCGCATCCGTTGATGAAGGACCTCCTTCCATGATTCGACCGGTTGTGTGGAGACGACGGCCTCCGTTTCGTTGGCGAACCGGGCTTTCCATTTTCCGCTGCGGGTGATGTTCTGTGCAACGAGCGAATCATCTCCGGTGTTGACGGAAGCGAGGGAAGAAAATCCGCCGGATTCTTCAAAAGCCGAACGCCGGAAGGCCATATTACTTCCCAAACTGACGATGACACGCCCCATGCCGATCGCGCCCGCACCGACCGCGGTATACGAAAAGAAATCGAGAAACTGCATGCCGTAAAACATTTGCGGACCGGTCGACCGGCGTTCATACACGGCCGGACCGGTGACGATGCCGACGGTAGGTTCGAAATAGGTATTGATCCGCTCGAGCCACAACGGTCCTGCCGTACAATCCGCATCCGTCGTGGCGATGATCTCGCCGGTGCTGTGTCCGATGCCGATCGACAACGCTCGCAGTTTCGGCGAAGTAATCGATGAATCGGCGGAAGCGCTCATCAACATGATCGGAACCGGCGAATCTGCCGCGGCGCGCCGCACAATCTCCGCCGTCCGGTCCGTGGAGTGGTCGTCCACTACGATGATCTGGATTTTTTCTTTCGGATAGTGCTGCCGTTGGATCGCTGTTAGGCATGCGACGATCATCCGTTCCTCGTTCCGGGCCGGGATGATGACGGAAATCGTATGCGGTGTACGGTTGGTGCCGGGGGAGAGCCGGAACAATCCGCGGTAAAAAAAGAGCACTTGACGGATATAGATGAAGCTCAGGACGAACAGCGCGTATCCCGTGATGTCGATGAGGTCATTCATGAACGTTTTTTCATGCGAAGGATGAATACGGCCCCGATCACAACCGGGAGGATCACGTTGATGAAGGACATCACCAGCGACGCGTTAAAGGCGACTGAAGCGGCGGTACCAAAATGTCCCAAAAAAAAGACCGACGCACTTTCCCGTATTCCGATGTCGCCGAAGGAAAACGGGACGATAAATGTCTTCACAAAAAAAATCGACGCGACGCTGAGCAGGCAATCGGTCAACGGTACCGGGCCGAAGGCGTTGACCAGGAAATAGAATTCCGTGAAGATGACGAGATAGAGGGCGGCCGTGAACAAAAACATTGTCCGCGCGATGCGTACCGTAAATTCCCGTCCGATCACCTGCAGTGCCTCCCACGCCTGATGTTGACGTATTCTCGACGGCAACAGAACCAGCACTTTTTTCAGGAAGGCGGGTGAAACACAGAGTACGATCAACACCGCATCGATGAACATCATTCCGTACCAATAAACAGGATTCCAATATTCCGGAAAAAAACGTCCGGCAAAAATAACCAATCCTGTACCGCCGAAAATGAACGACACGACCATCAGATAAAATTTATCAATCACCGTCAATCCGACCACCTGCACCGTACGTATGCCCGGATGACTGGCAATGCGTCCCGCAAACTCGCCGAGTTGTGCAGGGGTAAAAAATCCCGCGGTAAATCCGACAAACAGCGACATCCATGTTTCGCGGTTGCCGATGTCGTCGGAAACGATCCGGAGCAAAAATCTCCAGCGAAAAAAATGAATCATAATTTGCAGGACGGCCAGCGACACGCCGATGCTCATGAGGAACGGATCGGACTGGGAAAACGAGACCGCCACCGCCCGAAAGTCGACGTAATAAGCGACCGCCGTCAGCAGGCCGATCGACAACGTGATCTTCCCGAACATGATCACCGCAGGATGAGAGAATATTTTTTTCATATCCGGAATACGTTTTGGCAGCCGCGCGGAACATCCGCAAATTCTAACAGAGCGTGCCGTACTTCCAACAATTGCGCGGCGGCGGGTCGCGGCATCACGCAATGGACGACAATAAATGAGCGATCCGCGATCGGAGGATCGTATAATCGTTGCGGCGGCTTGTGAAGCCGGGATACCGGCGATGTTCCGTCATCGCCCGGTCAAGGGAAAAATCGGACTGTGCTTCCGAATAACAGACATTCCTTTGTTTCAGCATATCGGCAAGGAATTCTTGTTCTGTCTGCTGCGGCGTCGGAATGAAAATCGGATTGACGCCGAGTGCGGAAAAGTCCATCACCGTGCTGTACCCGGGGCGCGAAATCACGGTCCGCGCCGAACCGATGGCGCGCGTCAGTTCATCCGCCGTCATCGCGCTGACACTGGTGATCGTTTTCGACAACGGTGTCCGTTCGGATTGTTCCGGAATACCCCGCACGATCAATGTTGTATACGACGTGGGAAGCAGCTGACGGATCAATAATTCTTCGCAAATAGTGCGCTGCGGCTCCGGTCCGGACAAAATCACAAGAATATCCCATTCCTTTTCCCGCGCACCGTTCCCCTGCATTCGCGTCAACGGCCCGACAAAGTGCATCGCGGAGGTGCGGAGAGTCGGAGGGGCGAGATCGCCGAGAAAATTATCTTCCGAATCAACATCCGGTATCCACACCTCCGTGAACCGGTCGATCAATGCGGCATTGGTCCGGTCCACGATCCATTGTCCCCACCGGAGATACCGCGATAACAAAATTCTCAACTGGTGGACGATGTAGATCGATGGTACTCTTCGTGAAAATGCACCCCAGCGGTTATCCGAAATCACCGCATCGATTCCCCAGGTGTCGACGATCGATTCCAGCATTCGTTGTTCCGCGGCGATTCCGGCATACAACTTCGGCAGTTGCCGGAACATCGTCCACGCCATATTTCCGTCCACCGGATACACGATGCCGTACCCCGGAAACCGCACCAACGGCAATTCGGGAAACTCTCTCCGTAACAATTCTGCCGGACGCCCGTCGGCCGCAAGAACCACTTCGGCTCCCGCCGCCATCACTTCGCGGATCACCGGAATACATCGGGTGGCGTGTCCCAGGCCCCAATCCAACGGAGTAATCAGAATTTTTTTCTTGTGCATGGCGATATCCGAATGCGTATCACGATCGTACCATGTTCGGCGGTCCGCGCGTCCTCTTATCCTTCCGAAGAGGTGATCCGCAACTTCCTTTCTTTCCAACGGTACGAGAAAAAATACCCGCCGATGGTCGAGAATAAAACGAACGGGATGTGAATGATCGCCGTCGGCAGATAATATTTCATGGTCTCTTGCGTTCCGGTGATCCGCGTAAATCGGTACATCGTCATATAATCGATAATATTCAGTCCGGCCAACACCAGCCAGGGAATGGGAGAGGCGGAAACCGCGGTGAGCGGAATAGTGACGAAAAGTCCGGCAAATAAAATAAAAGTACAGATCATAAAAAACATGAGATACGGGGGATAATAGGCCGTCTGACCGACCCAGCGGACACGCTGTCGAAAGGCATCCCTCCACGTCGCCATCGCCTGCGTTGTCATTGCGGCGGACCGTTCGAAGGCAAATCGGGGAGACCACACACCTCCGGCAACGATCTTTTGGGCTAAGAGGGAATCCGTACCGGAATTGATGTGCGTCAAAGAGGAAAATCCGCCGCACTGATCGAATGCGGTTCGCCGAAAGGCCGTGTTGCTTCCCTGACTGGTGACAACGCGCCCCATGCCGATCGCGCCGGCACCGACCGCGCAATAGGAGAGAAAGTCCAGATATTGGATTCCCCAGAAGAGCGAAGGAATTGCTGCGGAACGTTCGTACATGGTCATTCCGGAGACCAGTCCGACCTCCGGTTCGAAATAGGAATTTAACGACGCGATCCATGTGGGGGGAGCGACGCAATCGGCATCCGTCGTCACGATAATTTCACCGGAGGCGTGCTGCATTCCCACCGCCAAAGCACGGATTTTTGGCGATCGGATGTGTGAAGCAGCATCGGCATGCAGCAACAACAGGGAGAACGGCGATTCTGCGGCAACGGATCGAACGATCTCCGCCGTCCGATCGGTCGATTGGTCGTCGATGACGATGATGTACATTTTGTCGACCGGGTATTCCTGTCGCATCAGCGAACGGAGGCATCGTTCGATATTGTGTTCTTCGTTCCGCGCGGAGATCAAAACGGTGAATTGATGAAGATGCCGGTTGGTTCCTTTTCGCAATCGTCCCAATCCGCGGAAAAAGAAGAGGATCTGCCGTGCATAGATCAGCAGTAGGATCGGAAGAAGATACGTGATGTTGTGCAGGAATGATTGCATCATCGGAAGCCGATCGGAAGAAAACACGTGGAGAGGACTCGTCCGTCAAAAGTCTTCGTCATATCGTCGATTCTTTCCACCGGAACCGAAGGAGCAATCCTGCCGGACCGATGAGGAATGTGTACGTCACAAGAAGAGATTCAAAGAAAAAAAACCGCCGAACGGACAACGGAACGCGGAATTGTTCGGCACCGACGGCGGACATGACGGCATCCGCATTGAACTTGATCATCCACGCGGCGAGGGCGGTGAAGGGGGCGATAAAGAGCCCGGCAGCGGCGGTGAGGTGAAAGAGATGACACAAGGAATAATACAACGTCGCTTTCGGTGAATAATATCGGCTGGCGGAAATATGCCGAACGCGCTGATGAAGAAATTCTCCGAACGTCGACGGCGGTACCGTCACCACCGATGCTTCGGCGGAGTGAACATAGCGTATGTGCCAACGGGTGTTCTGTTGCACATGCTGCAAAAAAAGATCATCATCGCCGCTGATCGAATGTTTGATCGATTCGAAACCGCCGGCTTCCACATACACGGCCCGGCGGTACGCAAAGTTCCGGCCGGTGCATAAAATGGCATTCCGCAGTCCGATCATGGATGCGGCGATGACGGAATGTTTAAATTCTTCGTAGTGCAGATAGGAAGCGGAACGCTCCGGCGCATACGGGCTGTACCCGGCGACCACACCGACCTCGTCGGTGAATTCATCGGACAACGCCTGCAGCCAGGTCGGCGGGACGACACAATCCGCGTCCGTCAATGCCAAAATGTCGAATCGGGCGCGGTCAATCCCGGTCCGCAGTGCATTCTTTTTGTGCGGCATGTCGGTCCGGTTCTCCGTCACCCGGAGTACCGAAAGATGCGGGATCGATCCGGCGAACGATTGTGCGATCTCCGCCGTTCGATCCGTCGACCGGTCGTCGACAATAATTACTTCGAATTTTTCCGGAGGATATCGGAGCGCGGCGATCGATGCGAGCAACGTCGCGATATTCCGTTCTTCGTTCCGTGCTGCGACAATGATGGAAATTCCTTGTTCGGGTCCCGTATATTTCGGACCGCGGACTCTGGTCAATCCATAAGCCAGCAACAGGTGAATGGCAGCATAACCGGCGGTGAGCAGCAACAAAAGAACGAGGAAGAGATCGGCGATCATTCCGTCAAAATAGCCAATTAATTCATCCCGTTCAAATCATGCCGAAACATTTTTGCTTTTACGCATTCTTCAATTATATTCATCCGGTGTCTTCTGCACGGATAGGGAAGGCGCATCATTCGATCGTTTAAGAGGAAACTCATGCGGCAATTGGTCATCGGCATCGCCGGAGGGACAGGGTCCGGAAAAACGTCGGTCACGAACAAAATTCTCGAACGGCTTCACTTTACGGAAAACGTCGTGGTGATCCAGCACGATTCGTACTATCGCGACCTCTCCTCGTACGGCGGAAAAACGCCCGACCAGATCAACTTCGATCACCCCGACTCGCTCGAAACCTCCTTGCTGGTGGACCATATCTCGGAACTCCGGAAGGGGATACCGATCGAACAACCGCTTTATAATTTTACGACGCACTCCCGGATGAAGGAGACGCGCCATCTGGAACCGAAGGATATCATCATCATCGAAGGGATACTCATCTTCGCGTCGCGCGAGCTCCGCGAACTGATGGACATCAAAATTTTCATCGATACCGACGCCGATGAACGACTGTTGCGGCGCCTCCGGCGCGACATCATCGAGCGGGGCCGTTCCATCGATTCGGTCATGAAACAATATGTGGACACCGTCAAACCGATGCATCTGGAGTTCGTCGAACCGAGCAAACGATACGCCGACGTCATCATCCCGCTCGGGAGCGAAAACCTTGTGGGGATCGATATGGTGGCGGTGAAGATCGAAACGATGCTGAAATGATGCGGTTCACGCCCTTTTTTACGTCGAAGAATTAAGAAATCCTAACGGTCCAAAATAATCTTTTTACTTGTCCAAATTTACTCTATCTTCATTCCGCCCAAGTAATGGAAAGTTCACCAATAAGAATGGCTATTCGGAATAAACGAACACAATCGGATCCATCGACCTCCTCCTCGTATCAAAAGACGACGCTCGCCAACGGCATTCGTGTTATCAGTGAAGAAATTCCCACCGTCAAATCCGCCTCCATCGGCCTGTGGATCGACACCGGTTCGCGTTACGAATCGGAATCGAACAACGGAATTTCCCACTTCATCGAACATATGATGTTCAAAGGGACCGAACGGCGGAATTACGCACAGATCGCCCAAAGCGTGGAATCGGTCGGCGGTTACATGAATGCGTTCACGACCAAGGAGCATACTTGTTATTATGCCCGCGTGCTCGATGAGAATGTGGAACTGGCAGTTGATGTGTTGTCGGACATGGTCCAGCATTCCACCTTTCCGGTGAAGGAGATCGAGAAGGAAAAGACGGTTGTCGTGGAGGAGATCAAACGGTCGGAGGACGATCCGGACGATCTCGTGCACGAATATTTTGAAAAGCACCTCTTCGGCGATCATCCGTTCGCGCGGCCGATCATCGGCACCGCGGAAAATGTATTGAACTTTTCTCAGGACGATCTCTTCGCCTATACCAAACGTTTTTACACGAACGGGAACATGATTCTCGCTGCGGCGGGAAACGTTTCGCACGAACGCCTGGTGGCGCTGGCGAAAAAATATTTCACGCGCAAAAACAGTCCGTCGAAAAAAAGCGCCTCAACGCCTCCCGTGACGCCGGCGAACAATTCGAAAGACTACCGCAAGCCGATCCAACAAGCGCATCTGTGCACCGGCACTGTCGCGTTCAGCGTCCATCACGCCATGCGGTATCCGGCGCTGGTGATGAATTCCGTTCTGGGGGACGGGATGAGCTCGCGGTTGTTCCAGCAGATTCGCGAGAAACACGGGCTGGCGTACAGCGTGTATTCGTTCCTCGGATTAATGCAAGAGACCGGTTCCTTCGGTATTTATGTCGGTACGGACACACAATCGGTGTCGAACGCCCTCGAACTGGCGTACGCGGAACTGCACAAGCTCAAGTCCAAACCGCTCGCCAAAACAGAATTAGCGCGGGCAAAAGCGCAGCTGAAGGGAAGCATGCTGATGAGTCTGGAAAGCACGTCGAACCGGATGATGCGGCTGGGGAACGGCGAACTCTATTATGGGGAATACACGCCGCTCGATTCCATCGTCAGCAGCATTGATGCAGTAACGGCAGAACATGTCCTCGCGGCGGCAGGGATGTTATTCGATACCGCATCGTTTACGACCGTCGTACTGTCACCCGAAACGAAAAATTAATTTACCACTATTCAACAATCAGAGAGATGATATCATGATTATCGGAGTTCCCAAAGAAATTAAAACGAACGAGAACCGGGTCGGACTGGTTCCGGTGGGGGTCGAAACCCTGCGCCAATACGGTCACACGGTGCTTGTCGAATCGAAAGCGGGTGTCGGCAGCGGATTTGAAGATTCCGCGTATACCGAAGCGGGTGCGAAGATCGCCAAAAATGCGAAAGAGCTCTATCATAAGGCGGATATGATCATTAAAGTAAAAGAGCCGATCAAATCCGAATACAACCTCATCCGTCGCGACCAGATCGTTTTTACGTACTTTCATTTTGCCGCGAGCAAAGAATTGACCGTTGCCATGATCAAATCGCAGGCGGTCTGCATCGCGTACGAAACGGTGCAACGGGAAGATAACTCTCTGCCCCTTTTGATTCCGATGAGCGAAGTGGCGGGACGTATGGCGCCGCAGGAAGGGGCGAAATATTTGGAACGGACCATGGGCGGACGCGGCGTACTGCTCGGCGGCGTTCCGGGGACGGAACCGGCAAACGTGATCGTGCTCGGCGGCGGCATCGTCGGCACCCAAGCGGCAAAAATCGCCGCCGGATTCGGCGCGAAAGTAACGATTCTCGACAACAATCTGTACCGTCTGCGCCAGCTGGACGACATCATGCCGAAAAATGTTACCACCATGATGAGTAATCCGTACAATATCCGCAAAGTGATTCAAACGGCTGATCTCGTGATCGGAGCAGTGCTCATCCCCGGTGCAAAAGCTCCAAAGCTGATCCGCAAAGAGATGTTAAAAACAATGAAACCCGGATCAGTGATCGTGGATGTTGCCGTCGATCAAGGCGGCTGTATCGAAACGTGCAAACCGACCACGCACGAAAATCCGACATATGTGGTGGATAATGTGATCCATTATTGCGTCGCGAATATGCCGGGTGCCGTTCCGTTCACCTCCACCATCGCATTGACGAACGCGACGCTGCCGTATGCCGTCGAACTCGCCAACAAAGGATGGGAAAAAGCGGTGCAACAGAACAAGGAATTGAAGCATGGATTGAACATGGTGGACGGTTTGGTCACCTATAAAGGTGTGGCCGATGCGTTTAACATGAAATATACTCCGGTCGACACGATCCTGCGGTAATCACTCGGAGACAATCGAACCATCACGGACCTTCCGCACACCGGAAGGTCCGTTGTTTTAAATCCCCGCTATCCGTCCCGCCGATCCGAATATTCCGTCTCCCTCGTTCCGTTGTATGCCTCGTGACTGTTGATTTTTCCTTACATCCTATTGGAAAAATTGCTCTTTTTTTGATACATTGGGTAAAGAATTTTCACACACTGGTATAACGCTCGACACCAATCCATTCGACCCGATGCCCAACGTTAAAATTTCACTCGACGGCGTTCAGTACGAAGTCGACAGCAAAAAAACCATCATCGAAGCGGCCCGCGAGAACAAGGTCCACATTCCTCATTTCTGCTGGCACGAAAAACTTTCCGTTTCCGGTAACTGCCGGATCTGTCTGGTGGAAGTGGAGAAGATGCCGAAACTGGCGATCGCGTGTATGACGCCGGTGGCGGACGGCATGGTGGTGAATACAAAAAACGAACGGGTGATCAATGCGCGCGAAGCGGTGATGGAATTTATCCTCATCAATCATCCGCTCGATTGTCCGATCTGCGACGAAGCGGGCGAATGTAAGCTGCAGGATTATGCCTACAAGTACAGCAAAGGATTCAGCCGCTTCGTCGAAAATAAAGTGCACAAAGAAAAACGGGTCGATATCGGACCGCGTGTGATGTTCGATGCTGAACGGTGCATTTCCTGCTCGCGGTGCATCCGTTTCTGCGACGAGATCGCTGGCGTCCACCAGCTGCAGTTCGTGCAGCGGGGCGACCGAGTGACAATCGAAACGTTCCCCGGCGAATCGCTGGACAATCCCTACTCCATGAACGTCGTCGACATTTGCCCCGTCGGCGCTCTGACGAACAAAGAATTTCGTTTCAAATCCCGTGTGTGGGAAATGTCGTTTACCGATTCCGTTTGCAACGGATGTGCCCGCGGCTGCAATGTGGAAGTGGGAGTGCGGAACAACGAAATCCTCCGGTTGAATCCGCGGCGGAATGATGCCGTCAACAGTTCCTGGATGTGCGATCACGGCCGGGTCAATTCCTGGAAAAATGTCAATGCCGAAAACCGCATCAAGTCGCCGATGATCCGAAAAGACGGACAGCTGGTGGAAGTCGGCTGGGATGAGGCGATCGCAAAAGTGGCGTCCGAACTCAAATCGTTCGGCAAAGGGGAGATCGCGGTGTTGGGTTCCGCCTTCGCCACGAACGAAGATAATTTTGTTTTTGCGAAATTCGCGAAAGATGTTCTCGGAACGAAAAATGTCGATTTCGTCCGCCATACGGAAGGAGCGGATGACGCCGTGCTGATCCGCGCGGACAAGACGCCGAATGCGGCCGGAGCGGCGGCAGTGGGGATCGTTCCGGGCGACGGCGGAAAAAATTTCGAACAGATGATCGCCGCCATCAAAGAAGGCAAAATTAAAGCGTTGTATGCGCTGGAAGATGATTTTGCGAAGTATCCCGGTGTGGAAGAAGCGCTGGCGAAGCTGGAATTTTTCGCGCTGCATGCGACGAACGAAAATGCGACCACGAAGTACGCCGAAGTGGTCTTCGCCGCGTCGACCTTCTCCGAAAAGAACGGCACCGTGACGAACTTCCAGCATCGCGTGCAGCGGATCCGTCCGGCTGTAACGACGCTGGAGCAGGACCGTGCGATGGATAATTTTGAAATGAGCCGGTGGGATAAGTTCGCCGCCCATAACGACAAGTGGGGAAAAGGTCCCCGGCGCGACGCGCGTCCGTCGTGGAAAGTGGTGGCGAGCATCGCCGGCGTGATGGGATCAAAATACAAATACAACAATGCGGACGACGTCTTCAACGAGATCTGCCAGAAAGTGGAGTCGTTCAAAGGATTGTCCTATCTGAAAGTGGGAAAATCCGGCGCACCATTGAAAGAAACGGCCGTGACGGCATAATTTTATGGAACTCATCGATATTCTCGAACCGCTCATTAAAATTGTCGTTCTCATTTTCGGATTGTTGCTGCCGATGGTGACCTTTCTCGGCGTTCAATTGGAACGGAAGTTGAGCGCGTGGATTCAGAACCGGATCGGCCCGAACCGTGTGGGACCGTTCGGCCTGCTGCAGCCGCTGGCCGATATTCCGAAATTGTTCTTTAAAGAAGATGTCGTTCCGGCGGCGGCGAATAAGTTCGTCCATTCTCTCGGTCCGCTGATCTCCCTGACGATCGCGTTTTCCACCTTTGCCGTCATTCCGTTCGGCGACACACTGCCGATTATGATCAACGGTGTGGTGCACAATATTAAGTTGCAAGTGGCGGACGTGAACATCGGCGTTCTCTACATTCTTGCCTTGTCGTCCTTGGCGGTGTACGGCATCACGTTGAGCGGATGGTCTTCCAACAACAAATATTCGCTGCTCGGCGGCATCCGGTCTTCCGCGCAGATGATCAGTTACGAACTGTCGCTCGGCCTTTCGATCATCGGTGTGGTGATGGTGAACAACACGCTGCAGCTGGACGATATCGTACATGCACAGGCGGGATATTATTGGTTCGGTGTCGTTCCGAATTGGAACATTTTCGTTCAGCCGCTCGGATTTGTCATCTTCTTTGTGGCGTTGTTTGCCGAAACAAATCGTCTTCCGTTCGATCTTCCGGAAGCGGAGCCGGAACTGGTGGCCGGATATCATACGGAATACACCGGCATGAAATTCGG
Organism: uncultured Chitinophagaceae bacterium; assembly: GCA_964603685.1. GTDB lineage: Bacteria > Bacteroidota > Ignavibacteria > UBA10030 > UBA8401 > UBA8401. The sequence goes on along the minus strand of CAZRWF010000007.1, from coordinate 33,994 downwards.
AATGTTTATGTTGTCCGAATATCTCGCGATGTTTGCCGCGGCGAGTATGATCACCACGCTTTATCTGGGAGGATGGCAGGCGCCGTTCATCGAATATTTCGACCTTCCTCCGATCGTCGTCACTTTGTCGCAGGTGGGGGCATTTTTTGCAAAGTTCACCATGATCGTCGTGTTCTTCATGATCGTCCGGTGGTCCATGCCGCGGTTCCGGTATGACCAATTGATGAACCTCGGATGGAAAGTAATGCTCCCCCTGTCTCTGCTGAACATTGCACTGACCGGATTATTCATTCTTAAACCTCTTCACACCTGGTTCAATTGATATGACAGACGAAAAACTTCTGGAACGAACGGACATCACACGCCTGAAAGATCTCTCCTTCTGGCAGCGGATGTACATTCCCGAAATTCTCAAAGGGATGTTCGCCGCCACGAAACAGATCTTCAAGCCGAAGTTCACCATCCAATATCCGGAAGTGAAAGTGGAGCACGCCTCCTCATTCCGCGGCCGACCGGTGTTGGTGGAGGAGAACGGCGTGGAACGCTGCGTTGCCTGCGGACTCTGCAGCCGTGTCTGTCCGGCGCTGGCCATCGACGTTCAGGCGGCGGAAACGGAGTTGGATAAAGAGCGCTATCCGGAACGGTTTGAGATCAACATGACCCGCTGCATCTTCTGCGGATTCTGCGAAGAGGTCTGTCCGGAAGAAGCGATCATCATGAGCAACGAGTACGAACTTGCGTTTTCCAGCCAGCAGGAGTCGATCTTCGGCAAAGACAAATTGTTAAAATCGGCCGAAGAGATGAAACCGCGTCTCGATTTCCTTCGCGACCATCGGTAATTGTTTGTGTGCGATGTTTTGTTCGAATGACGCGGAGAAATCCGCGTTTTTTTTTGCCGGTGGGCTGTTTCAGAAGTTCATAACATCGGTGAATTGTATTATCATGTTGCCGATAAATATTAATATTTTCACTGTCACACTTTGTTAATTCACCAATCCTGCAATTTTCCATTCCACCATTATATAAGGTTCAGACGAACATGAAAGTTTCGATCATCGGTACAGGATTTGTCGGAGCGTCGGCGGCCTACGCAATGGTCTTGCGGAACTCCTGCCGTGAACTGGTGTTGATCGACGTGAATACGGCGAAAGCCGAGGCGGAGGCGAGCGATATTCAACATGCCACGCCGGTCGCTCACCCCGTGATCGTCCGCGCGGGTGCGTATGAGGATATCCGCGGTTCGAAAGTTGTTGTCATCACCGCCGGCGTCAACCAGCGTCCCGGCGAAAGCCGGTTGGACTTAATCGGACGGAACGCGGAGGTTTTTGCCTCGATCGTTCCGAACATTGTCCGCGTGGAACCGAACGCGGTCATTCTCGTCGCGACCAATCCGGTCGATATTCTCACGACCGTTACCGAACGGCTTGCCAACCTTCCGGCGGGGCAAGTCATGGGATCGGGAACGACTCTCGATACTGCCCGATTCCGCGCGTTGGTCGCCGAACATGTCGGCGTCGATGCACATCACGTGCATGGATATGTCGTCGGCGAACACGGGGACAGTGAAGTGGTGGTTTGGAGCAGTGCGACGGTGGCGGGGCTTCCCGTCAAGGAATTTTGTTCCGCACGCTCGATTGAATGGAACGACACGATACAAAAAAAGATCACCGAAAATATCCGCACCGCTGCTTACCGGATCATTCAGGGAAAAGGGGCAACGTATTACGGCATCGGCGCGATTCTTGCCGCCATCACCGAACGGATCATCCGTGATCAACGGGCCATCCTCACCGTCAGCGCCGGGATCGAACGGTATCAGGTGGCACTGTCGTTGCCGCGATTGGTGGGAGGGACCGGGATCGTTGCCGAGATCGGACTTTCCATGACGGAGAGTGAAAAAACTCAGCTCCAATCCAGCGCGGATGTCCTCGCGGCCGCATTGTCAAAAGTATAACTCCATTCTGCCCGATTTGCCAACGCCGCACCCTTGTCTTTCCCGTGAGGGTGCGATACATTGGCGGCATAATTCATCACTCCGCTTTGTTTCGATTCCGCTGATCAACCGCCGGCACCGGCTCCGGAATCGTTCCACCGACCGTTCTAAGGGAACACTTCATGCTGACGACCGTCCTCTCCGCCGCGACGTACGGCATTAATGCCTATGTCATCGAAATCGAAACGAATATTGAAAACACCGTTCCCAATTTTTTTATGGTGGGACTTCCCGACAATGCGGTGAAAGAATCCCGCGAGCGGGTCGCCACCGCCATTAAAAATTCCTCTTACACGTATCCCAACAAACGGATCACGATCAATCTCGCTCCGGCCGACGTCAAAAAAGAAGGATCGTCGTACGATCTTCCGATCGCCGTCGGCATGCTGGCGTCGAGCGGACAAATGCGCGATGACCGGCTGAAGGAATTTATCATCCTCGGAGAATTGTCGCTCGAAGGGACGTTACGCCCGATCCACGGAGCGCTGCCGATTGCCGTGGAATTGAAGAAAAAAGGAATTCGAGGAATTATTTTGCCGAAACACAATGAAAACGAAGCGGCAATGGTGGAAGGGATCGATGTGTACGGCGTGACCGACCTTGCGGAGGCGGTCGGAATCCTCGAAGGCCATTCGCCGATCACTCCGCTCCGGCTCGATCTGAAAAAGGTTTTCGCCGCGGAACAGAAATATCACCATGATTTTTCGGACGTGAAGGGGCAGGAAAACGTCAAACGGGCGCTCGAAGTGGCAGCGGCGGGTGGACACAACATCATCATGATCGGTCCGCCCGGTTCGGGAAAAACGATGCTGGCCCGTCGGCTGCCGGGAATCCTCCCGCCGATGACGTTCGAAGAGAGTATCGAAACGACGAAAATCCATTCCGTCTCCGGATTGCTGACGCCGGGGACGGCACTGGTGGTACAACGGCCGTTCCGTTCGCCGCATCATACCATTTCGGATTCTGCACTGGTCGGCGGCGGAACGATTCCGCGACCGGGAGAGATATCCCTGTCGCATCACGGTGTCCTTTTTTTGGACGAACTTCCGGAATTTGCTCGCAATGTCCTGGAAGTAATGCGGCAGCCGCTCGAGGATGCCAAGGTGACTATCAGCCGGTCCAAAATGTCGGTGGACTATCCGGCCAACTTCATGCTCGTCTGTGCCATGAATCCCTGTCCCTGCGGCAATTTCGGAAATCCGAACCATGAGTGCACCTGCTCGCCGATGATGATACAGAAATATATGGCAAAGATCTCCGGTCCGCTGCTGGACCGGATCGACATTCACATCGAAGTGCCGGCGGTGAAAGTGTCGGAACTGGCGCAGAAAAAACCGGGCGAGCCGTCGCGATCGATCCGGGAACGGGTGATTGCCGCACGGGACATACAATTGAAGCGGTTCGCGTCGCAGAAACATCTGTTTGCAAACGCATCGATGCAATCCAAAGAGATCCGTGAATATTGCCGGATCGATTCGTCAGGGGAGGAGTTGTTAAAAATGGCGATGACGAAGCTCGGCTTGTCGGCAAGGGCGTACGACAGGATCTTGAAAGTTTCGAGGACCATTGCAGACCTTGGTGGAAGTGAGGAAATTCGGACCGAACATCTGAGCGAAGCAATCCAATACAGAAGTTTGGATCGAAACTTATGGGTATAACAACCTTGTCAAGGTTGTGATTGCGATGTTTGAACCTTGACAAGGTTGCCGTTACGGAATGAAATATCTTTCAGGACATTATTATCACATCTATAACCGCGGAGTGCGGAAATCGGAAATATTTTTTGATGCTGCCAATTATGAATATCTGACCGGTCTTTTAGAAAAATTTTCAATCCGGTATGAAATTACGGTCGTCGCATATTGTTTAATGCCGAATCATTATCATCTTTTGACAAAACAAGGACGGAATGGCTCTATCAGTTCTTTTTTTAAGGACAACATTCAACACCTATACTCAGGCAGTCAATCGCATGTATAGGTTGAGTGGAACATTGTTTCAAGGGCAAGCAAAGGTCAAACATGTCGATACCGATGAGTTTTGTTTGAATGTCGTCCGCTATATTCACAGAAATCCGGTTGTTGCCGGGATGGTGAAAAACCCTCAAGACTGGAAATACTCAAATGTTCATGAATGGCTGGGAATGCGGGAAAGTATTCTCATCGATACAGAATTAAAAAGGGCATTTTTCCAGAACAATAAACAATATGAAGATTTTTTGGGAAAGAGGATTGAGGAACATCAGAATCGTCTGTTCAGTAAATATTTGTTTGATGAGGGCTAAGCCGAGCAGCCTTGTCAAGGTTGTGATTGCGATGTTTGAACCTTGACAAGGCTTTTTTCAATCATCGATGTGGTAGGAATGGAGGAAATTCGAACCGAACATCTGAGCAAAGCAATCCAATACAGAAGTTTGGATCGAAATTTATGGGTATAACAACCTTGTCAAGGTTGTTTCCGCGATGTTTGAACCTTGACAA